>NZ_JBVJWD010000001.1:139413-157255 GCF_055602785.1 Streptomyces sp. NPDC037301 | reverse complement strand
GCGCGTCGGGCCCTCTTTCCTTTCCCTCCCCCCTTTTTTGGTCCGCCGCAGAGTCGTGAACGCGGGGACGGAAAGCAAGACCGCCCCCCCCCCCCGGGAGGGGGGGGGGCCCCGCTGTTCGTGCTACGGAGGCGTGGACTCAGCCGCGCTGGATGCCCGTGGTGTCCTGGAGCACACCGCGACGGCCGTCCTGGGTCTGTGCGATGAGGCCCGGGCCGCGCTGCTCCACCGCGAGGTACCAGGTACCGGGCGCCAACTCGGCGATCGGCGACGGCGAACCGTCCTCTCCGTACAGCGGGCGGGCCACCGGTACCGCGAACCAGAACGGTGTGAAGTCACCGGCCGGCGCACCGGCCGCCGGAGCCGGCTGGGCCTGCTGCGGCTCCGGCTGACCGGGCTGCGGCTGACCGGCCTGCGGCTGCGCACCGTACGGCTGCGGCTGCCCCGGCTGTGCACCGTACGGCTGCTGCTGGGCGCCGGGGTAGCCGTACCCCTGGCCGGGCTGCGGCTGGCCGCCGTACGGCGACTGCACGGCCTGCGGACGCGGGGCGCTTGCCAGCGGGGCCTTGAGCGCGGGGACCAGCGGAGTGGCGACCGCGCCGCCCGCGAGCACGATGGTCGCGAGCAGGCCGACGATCATGCCCGCGCCCGCGTCGCTGGCGTCGATGGTCGTCCAGAGCGCGGTCCACAGGGCGAAGACACTGAAGGCGGCGCCGAATTGGCCGAGGTCGAAGCCGAGCACCTTGCGAGCCGGCATGGCGCGGCCCACAACGACCAGTGCCGCAGCGATGATTCCGGCCAGGAAGACGCTCATGAGGATCCCGAGTGCGTCCCAGGCGTTCGGGGCGTTGTAACTGGAGCAGTTGAGGCCCGCAGGGCAATCGAAGCCGGAGAGGTCGAGGAAAGAGGCGATGAACAGCACCACCGCTGCTCCGATCACCACGCCGTCGCCTCGAGTGAGGGAGCGGATATTCACGTAAAGGTCCTTAGTCGATCGTCTCGTCGGGGCGGTCGTCGCTGCCACCGGTAGGGCGGGCACGGCGCGAAGCTCGGGGGCGGCTCCCCATCGTACGGATGAATCTATCGTCTGCCCGGGCGGGTCGTGTCCCTGCCCGGACGGTGGACGCACTTCCCCCCAATTTCACCTCAGAACTACCTCTTGCTACCCGTTCAGATAGCTGCTGATGCCATCGGCGATGCCCTGCGCCGCCTTCTGGCGCCAGCTCGCACTGGTGAGCAGGGCGGCGTCCTTCGGGTCACGCATATTGCCGCATTCGATGAACACTTTGGGCACGGTCGACAAATTCAGTCCGCCCAGATCCTTGCGGATGTCCAACCCGGTATTGCCGCCCACGTAATTGGAAGGCGCACTTCCGGTATCGCGGACGAAGAGACCTGCGATCCGGGTGCCGAGATCGCGCGACGGTTCGACGATCTTCGAGGTGTCCGCCGCTCCTCCGCGTACCAGTGCGGGGAGGATCACATGGAATCCGCGGTTGCCGACCGCGGAACCGTCCGCGTGCACCGAGACCACCGCATCGGCCTTGGCGTCGTTGCCGATCCGGGCGCGTTCGTCCACGCAGGGCCCGTACGGGCGGTCGTTGTCGTACGTCAGTACGACCTTCGCGCCCTGTGCCTGCAGGAGCGTACGCAGCCGGTGCGACACGTCAAGGGTGAACTGGGCTTCCGCGTAGCCGGAGTTGGTCGAGGTTCCGGTGGTGTCGCACTCCTTGTGCGTGGTGCCGATGTCCACCTGGCGGTTGATCTCGCGGGTGTGCAGATGGTTGTTCGGGTTGTGGCCGGGGTCGATGACGACGGTCTTCCCGGACAGCGGCCCCGATGCCCGGCCGGGCGCGGACTTCGAGGGCGGCGCGGACGGGGTGGCGGATGCGGACGTCTTCTCCGGTGCCGGAGCGCTCTTCGAGGCCGACGGCGGCGCGGCGGAGGTACCGCTGCTGCCCTGCCGGGGCAGGTCCTGCGCCCCGCCGCCGGCACCGTCCGCGCCGCAGCCCGCGGCACTCAGGCACACGGCTGCGAGCATGGCGGCGGCGAACAGGGGCCGGCGGCGTGGGGTGGGGGGAACGCTCTCGTCGTACGGCACCCCGCGATGCTATCGGGGCGCCTCGGACCGACCGGTCCGAACACCGCTACCCGACCGGGACCCGGAGACCCGCACCCGACCGGGGCCGTATCCGGCTGCTCTCAGATCCCCGGTCCCGTGCGCCGCAGCACCCGCAGCGAATCCGTCACCGAGACCTCGGTGAACGCGCCCGAGGCCAGTGCCCGCAGATAGACGCGGTACGGAGCCTGGCCGCCGTGCGCGGGGTCCGGGAACACATCGTGGATCACGAGCAGCCCGCCATCGGCGACATGCGGCGCCCAGCCCTCGTAGTCACCGTTGGCATGCTCGTCGGTGTGACCGCCGTCGATGAAGACGAAGCCGAGCTTCCCGCCCCAGACGGCCGCGACCTGCGGAGAGCGTCCGACCAGTGCCACGACATGGTCTTCGAGACCTGCCGCGTGCAGGGTCCGGCGGAACGTCGGCAGCGTGTCCATCCGGCCGACCTCCGGGTCCACGACGGTCGGGTCGTGGTACTCCCAGCCGGGCTGCTGCTCCTCGCTGCCACGGTGGTGGTCGACGGTGAGAGCGGTCACGCCGGCCGCCCGGGCGACATCGGCGAGCAGGATGGTGGAGCGCCCGCAGTAGGTCCCGACCTCAAGGATCGGCAGCCCCAGCGCGGCGGCCTCGACGGCGGCCCCGTACAGCGCGAGTCCTTCGACCACCGGCATGAAGCCCTTGGCGGCCCGGAAGGCGGCGAGAATTTCGGGCTTGGGCTCGGCGACGGACTCGGCGGGCACGGGTTCCTCCTGGTGGGGACGGTTCTGAGGGGTACGCGTTCGACGGCGCTCCATCGTGCCGTACGCCCCCGCCGAAGGCATCGGCGGGGCGTCCTGGATGACGCGGGCGGAACCGGCCGAGGCTTTGGCCGCTCTCGCGGCGGTCGACGACATGTTCACGCCGTGGTCCGAAACGGGGCGGTGGCGTGACAAGGGAACCTGATCCGGGTTGCTGGCGTCTACTCGGCGCGAAGATCGTTGACTTGCCTGGGTGGGTGCTCGCTCCTCAGGCCGGATGCGGCGCTCACCAGGGCTGCCCCGGCCGGCCATGAGTACTCAAGAGGCCGGACACATCAACGGGCTGGGGCGTGTCGGTTCGGGATATGAGGGCCTCACCATGCGCACGAATCCCGTTTACATGCACAACGAAGGCAAGGACTCCCGGCAAGGGAGAACTCGCTGTTCGCCGCATTTACTGAGGGGGAAACGGATGAGCTCGACCGGGCGAACCGCGGGCGCGCTATTGGCGGCGGCCATGGTGATGTCGGCAGCCGCGTGCACGGCAGACAACAGTAGCGGTGGGGAGGAGTCGGCTTCCTGTGTCAACCGGTACACCTACCAGGACCGATCGTATCGGGACGTGGCGAACGTGGACTTCACGGTCGGGAAGAAGCTCGGCGTTGCCACCAAACCACCCTGTGACGACACCGGCGGCCAGGACAAGAACGAGGAGCCGGCCACGACGGAGACCGCCTACGAGGTGGACGGCATCTCTCCCGAAGTGGCCATCGCCATCGGGGACACACCCGAGGAAGCCACGGTCTTCGCCGCTTACTCCGGCTCAGAACTTCCGCCCGGGGTAGAGAAACTGATCGACGGTTCCTGATGAGTGATCAATTGGGCCAAGCAGGCCGGTGTCGCCGCGATCGGCATCGAGGACCTAGATTTCACCACTGAGAAGACCCGCGAGAAGCACGCCCGCCAAAAGCGGTTCCGGCAGCTGATCTCCGGCATCCCGACCGGCAGGCTCAAGGCCCGGCTGGTCTTCATGGCCGCCGAACGTCTCTCATCTGCTCAGGACGACACCGCGGTTCGACGCTCCGGTGCGCTGAACGTCAGCACCAGATCGGCATCGACCGGCAGCCCGTTGCCCGGGTAGGACGCCGGGTAGGCGCGCGGCGCGTATCCGGTGGCCGATCCGGCCAGCACGAAGTTGCCGCCGGACGGGGCGGCCAGCATGTAGTGGCCGTCCTCGTCCGCCACGGTGAGACCGGCCTGCCGGCCATGGTGGTCGATCAGAGTGACATTGGCGCGGGCCACCGGCGTACCGTCCGCGTCCAGCACCCGTCCGCGGAAGCCGCCCGAACCGGTGACCGGGCGGGATGCGGAGAGCGCGGGGGCCGACGCGTCGTCGTCGCTGCTCGCCAGCAGCGCCGGGCGCATCGCATCGCGCTGCGACGGCAGGAACGCGGCCAGTACCAGCCCGACCACCACCGCGCCCGTCGCGATCAGGAACGAGATGTGGAACCCCTCCATCGAGGGCAACGACGCCCCGCCCGTCCGTACCGAGGTGTTCGCCAGCACCATGCCGATCACGGCGCTCGACACCGACGTACCGATCGACCGCATCAGGGTGTTCAGACCGTTGGCCGCACCTGTCTCGGACGGATCGACGGCTCCGGTGATCAGTGCGGGCAGCGAGGAGTACGCGAGTCCGATACCGGCCCCGAGCACCACCGCGATCACGATCGTCTGCCAGGCGGCGCTCATCAGCCCGAGCCCGGCCCCGTAACCGATCGCGATGATCAGCATGCCGAGCATCAGCGACACCTTGGGGCCGCGGCGGGCGGACAGCCGGGCGTACAACGGGGCGACGAACATCATCGTGAGGCCGAGCGGCGCCACGCACAGCCCGGCGACCACCATCGACTGGCCGAGTCCGTATCCCGTCGACGTCGGCAGCTGGAGCAGCTGTGGCAGGACGAGCGAGACGGCGTAGAAGGCGACCCCGACCATGATCGAGGCGAGGTTGGTGAGCAGCACCTCGCGCCGGGCCGTGGTCCGCAGATCGACCAGCGGTGCCGGGCTGCGCAGCTCGAAGAGGCCCCACAGAACCAGAATCACCAGGGCGGCGGCGATCAGACCGAGCGTGGTGCCCGAGGTCCAGCCCCAGTCACTGCCCTTGGTGACGGGCAGCAGCAGGCAGACCAGGCCGAGCGAGAGCCCGAGCGCGCCGACGATGTCGAACCGTCCGGGGGCGCGCAGCGTGGTCTCCGGCACGACGAGGACGGTGAGCGCCATCGACAGCACACCGAGACCGGCCGCGCCGAAGAACAGGGTGTGCCAGTCGGAGTGCTGGGCGACCAGCGCGGCGGCGGGCAGCGCGAGTCCGCCGCCCACCCCGATCGAGGAGCTCATCAGTGCCATCGCCGAGCCGAGCCTCTCGCGCGGCAGCTCGTCGCGCATGATGCCGATGCCCAGCGGGATGGCGCCCATGGCGAAGCCCTGGAGCGCGCGTCCCACGATCATGACCACGAGATCATCGGTGAAGGCGCATATCAGTGAACCGATCACCATCACGGCGAGGCTGGCGAGCAGCATCTTCCGCTTGCCGTAGAGATCGCCGAGCCGCCCCATGATCGGGGTCGCGACGGCGCCCGCCAGCAGGGTCGCGGTCATCACCCAGGTGGCGTTGGACGGATCGGTGTGGAGAAGGGCCGGCAGATCCTTGATGACGGGGACGAGCAGGGTCTGCATCACCGCGACGGTGATACCCGCGAAGGCGAGAACGGGGACGACACCGCCGCCCGCCCTGCGCGTCCGCGGATCGGGGAGTTCCCCGGCGTGCTGTTCGTTCGTCGTCTGTGGCATACGTGCGGCCTCCGGGCGGCGTGATCGAGGGTCTGAAGAGGCGTGCGGGGCCTTTGGCGGGCAGCACCGACCGCCAGGTGTGTGCAGGGTGAAACCTTCCGCGTGTCCGAGGTATTCCGGTGAACGCGGTACGAACGGGACACGGCTGCGCACCGGCCCCGAGGCATGTGGCGATCCGACCACCATCGGACCACTCCGCCGACCTTCCGTCATATTGAAACGTGTTCTACTCTTGCGCCGTTCCAGTGGCTGCGACCGGCGAGGATCCGCATGGGCATCGGAATCACCGAAGAACAGAGGGAGTTGGCGCGGGCCGTACGGGGCTGGCTGGCGCGCGCCGTACCGCCTCAGGAGATACGCAAGCTCCTTGACGCGGACGCCCCCGGTACCCCCGGCGTGCGCCCCGGGCACTGGGGCGGCCTTGTGGAACAGGGCCTCCTCTCCATCCATCTGCCCGAGGAGTACGGGGGCGGGGGCGGCCGGCTCCTCGATCTGGCCGTGGTCCTGGAGGAGGCGGGCCGGGCCGCGCTCCCCGGCCCGTATCTCGCGAGCACCCTCGCCTCCGCCGTACTGCACGCGTCGGGGGCGGGCGCGCTGGTGCACGACCTCGCGGACGGCACGCGCATCGGCGCCGTCGCCCTCGGCCCCGGCACCCTCACCGCCGTGGAGCACGAGGACGGCCATGTGCTCGACGGCGCGGCCCCGCCCGTTCTCTCCGGCGCCGATGCCGACCTGCTCCTGCTCCCCGCCGAATCGGCCGCCGGTACCCTCTGGTTCGCCGTCGACGCCGCCGCCGAAGGGCTGACCGCCCGCCCGCACCGCAGCGCCGACCCGACCCGCCCCACGGCCGGGATACGCGCCGAGGGCGTACTCGTCCCCGCGGAACATGTCGTGCGGGCCGACACCGCACATGTACGCGACCTCGCCGCTGTCCTCTTCTCCGCCGAAGCGTGTGGAATCGCGGCCCGGGCGCTGGACACCGCGGTCGAACACGCCAAGGTCCGCGAACAGTTCGGCCGCCCCATCGGACAGTTCCAGGGCATCAAGCACCTCTGTGCCGACATGCTCGTACGGGTCGAGCGCGCCCGCGCGCTGGTGTGGGACGCGGCCCGCACCGCCGACGAGGAGGAGGAGGAGCCGGACGTGCGGTCCATGGTCACCGCCCTCGCCGCGTCGGACGCCCTCGACGCCGCGTACGGCTGCGCCAAGGACTGCATCCAGATTCTCGGCGGCATCGGCTTCACCTGGGAGCACGACGCCCATCTGTATCTGCGCCGGGCCCTGGTGGCCCGGCAGCTGCTCGGGGCCGGTGACGCCCACCGGCTGCGGGCCGTACGGCTGGCCGAGGGCGGGGCGCGTCGCGAACTCACCCTCGAACTCCCCGCCGAGGCCGCAGTCCACCGGGCCGGGGCGCGCGAGGCCGTCGCGGCCGCCCGGGGCCTCGACCCGAAGGCCGCCCGCCGCACCCTCGCACCGACCGGCTATGCGGCCCCGCACCTCCCCGCCCCCTACGGACTGGGCGCCGGCCCCGTCCAACAACTCGCCGTACAGCAGGAGTTGAAGGAGCAGGGGGTGAAGCTGAGCGACCTGGGCATCGCCACCTGGGTCATCCCCTCGCTCATCGCCCACGGGACGGCGCAGCAGCAGGACCGCTACCTGCTGCCCACCCTGCGCGGCGAACTCCTCTGGTGCCAGCTGTTCTCCGAACCCGGTGCGGGCTCCGACCTCGCGTCGCTCCGGACCAGGGCCGAGCGGACGGCGGAGGGCTGGCGGATCAACGGGCAGAAGGTGTGGACGAGCGCCGCCCAATGGGCCGACCACGGAATCCTGCTGGCCAGGACCGACCCGGATGCCCCCAAGCACCAGGGGATCGGCTACTTCCTCGTCGACATGAAGAACACCGAGGGTATCGACATCCGCCCGCTGAAGGAGATCACCGGCGACTCCCTCTTCAACGAGGTGTACTTCGACGACGTTCTGCTCCCCGCCGATGCCCTCGTCGGCGAGATCGACGACGGCTGGCGGGTTGCCCGCAACACCCTCGGCAACGAACGCGTCCACATGGCCGACCAGATGACCTTCGACACCGGCCTCGAGGCACTGATCGCCCGCTCCGGCGAACTCGACGGGACGTACCGGGCCCGTATCGGAGCACTCGCCGCCGAGGCCCACGCACTCGCCTGCATCGGACTGCGGACCACCCTGCAGCAGGTGTCCGGTCTCGAACCCGGTGCGGGAGCCTCCATCCGCAAACTCGTCCAGACCACCCACCAGCAGAAGGTCGCCGAACTGGCCCTCGAACTCCTCGGCCCGGCCGGCGCGGCCGGCGAAGGGGCGGCGGAGCGGGCCGTGCACGGCTTCCTGATGTCCCGCTGTCTGACCATCGCGGGCGGTACCACCCAGGTTCAGCTCAATGTCGTCGCCGAGCGCATCCTCGGCCTCCCCCGCGATTGAAGGGACTTGCTCATGAAGGCGTACATCGTCGGTGTCGGAATGACGAAGTTCGAGAAGCCCGAGACACGCGACTGGCAGTACTGGGACATGGCGAAGGAGGCCGGGACGGCGGCGCTCACCGATGCCTCCATCGCGTACGAGCAGGTACAGCAGGTCGCCGTCGGCTACTGCTTCCAGGCATCCACCGCAGGTCAGCGCGCCGTGTACGAACTCGGGCTGACCGGAGTACCCGTCTACAACGTCAACAACAACTGCGCCACCGGCTCCACCGCGCTGATGATGGCCCGGCAGTTCGTCGAGGGCGGCGGCAGCGACTGCGTCCTCGCGCTCGGCTTCGAGAAGATGGCGCGCGGCGCGCTCGGTGGCACAGGCGCCGACGGCGGTGCCGGTGACTTCAAGACATCACCCGTCGCCCGGCACTACGGGATCATGGCTGCTGCCCACGGCTTCGAGATGAGCCCGCCCACCGCCCAGATATTCGGCAACGCGGCCCGCGAGCACATGGAGCGGTACGGGACGACCGAGGCACAACTCGCCGCGGTCGGCGCCAAGAACCACCGGCACTCGGTGAACAACCCGTACGCCCAGTTCCAGGACCCGTACACGGCCGAGGAGATCCTCGCCGCGAAGACCATTCACCGCCCGCTGACCAAACTCCAGTGCTCACCCACCTCCGACGGGTCGGCCGCCGCCGTCGTCGTATCGGAACGCTTCGTCGAGAGCCACGGCCTGGGCGACCGGGCGGTCGAGATCGTCGCCCAGGCGATGACCACCGACACCGGCGACTCCTTCGCCTCGGGGACCTGTATCGACGCCGTCGGACAGCCGATGTCGCGGGCCGCCGCCCAGCAGGTGTACGAGGCCTCCGGGCTCTCGGCCGCCGACCTCGACGTCATCGAGCTGCACGACTGCTTCTCCATCAACGAACTCCTCACCTACGAGGCGCTCGGGCTGTGCGGCGAGGGCGAGTCCGGGAAACTCGTCGAGTCCGGGGCCACCACGTACGGCGGCCGGTGGGTGGTCAACCCGTCCGGCGGGCTGATCTCCAAGGGGCACCCGCTCGGCGCCACCGGAATCGCCCAGGCCGCCGAACTCACCTGGCAGCTCAGGGGGGAGGCGCAGGGCAGGCAGGTGAAGGACGCCCGGGTCGGCCTGGCCCACAACATCGGCCTCGGTGGAGCGGCGGTGGTGACGTTGCTGCGGCGTTAGTGGGGAGACCAGCGCGCGTCGTGCTACGCCGCCGGACCGAGCCCGGGTCGGCCCGAATACCGATGTACGGGGCGCAGGGCGGCTGCGAGTATGACGGTCATGGTTGACGTCACGACGCCCGCACCCCTGCAACAACGGCACAGGACCCGCACCTGGGCGGCGGTGCTCGCCGCCTGTGTCGGACAGTTCCTCGTCGTGCTCGATGTATCCGTCGTCAATGTCGCCCTGCCGTCCATGCGTTCCGACCTCGGGATGACCGCCGCCGGACTGCAATGGGTGCTCAACGCCTACTCGATCGCGTTTGCCGGATTCATGCTGCTCGGCGGGCGCGCCGCCGACATATACGGCCGCAAGCGGATGTTCCTCATAGGCCTCGGCCTGTTCACCGCGGCCTCCCTGGCCGGCGGGCTCGCCCAGGAGGGCTGGCAGCTGCTGGCCGCCCGCGCCGCGCAGGGGCTCGGTGCCGCCGTGCTCGCCCCCGCCACCCTCACCCTGCTCACCACCAGCGTTCCCGAGGGCCCGGCCAGGACGAAAGCGATCGGCACCTGGATGGCCGTCGGCGCGGGCGGTGGAGCGGCCGGCGGGCTGATCGGCGGGGTGCTCACCGATCTGCTGTCCTGGCGCTGGGTCCTGCTGATCAATGTGCCGGTCGGCGTGCTCGTCCTGGCCGGCGCGACGGTCTGGCTCGCCGAGGGCCGGGCGGGCGACCGGCGGCGGATCGACTTCCTGGGCGCGGTCCTCGTCACGGCGGGCCTCGCCTTCGTCGCGTACGGCATCGTGCAGACCGAGGAGTCGGGCTGGACCGCGGCGGCGACCCTGGTGCCGCTGCTCGGTGGGGTGGCCCTGCTGATCGCCTTCGTGGTGGTGGAGGCCAGGACCGCGGAGCCGCTGATGCCGCTCAGGGTGCTCGGGGCGCGGGCGGTGACCTCGGCGAACGCGGCGATGTTCGTGATCGGTTCCGCGACATTCTCGATGTGGTACTTCATGACCGTGTACGCCCAGACGGTGCTGGGTTACACCCCGCTCCAGGCCGGACTCGCCCTGATGCCCACGTCGTTGGCCGTCGTCCTCGGCTCGAAGTGCGCGCCCCGCGTCATGGCCGGGGTCGGCGCGAAGAACCTGGCGCTCATCGGTACGACCGTCGCCGCTGTGGGTTTCGGCTGGCAGTCCACGATGGGTGCCGATGGCTCGTACCTCACCTCGGTCTGTCTGCCCGGCGTCCTGATGATGGCCGGTGCGGGCCTGGCATCCACCCCGCTCGCCTCCCTCGCCATCACGGGGGCGGCCCACGGTGAGGCCGGTCTGGTCTCCGGCCTCGTCAACACCTCCCGCACGATGGGCGGTGCGCTCGGTCTCGCCGTGCTCTCCACCGTCGCCGCCGCACGCACCGCGGGCGGCACCGGGCCCGAGGAGCTCACGGCCGGGTACGCGCTGGCGTTCCGGACAGCCGGCACGGTACTGCTGGGCGGACTGCTGCTGATGGCGCTCTGGCTGCCGCGCCACCGGTCCGACCGGCACTAGGTCCGCGAAGCCTCGCCTACAGCCAGCCCTGCTGCCGAGCCGCCCGCACCGCCTCCATCCGGTTGCGCGTCCCCGTCTTGCCGATCGCGGAGGACAGATAGTTCCGCACCGTCGACTCGGACAGATGCAACTTCGCCGCGATATCGGCGACCGTCGCCCCGTCCACCGAGGCGTTCAGCGCGTCCCGCTCCCGCGCGGTCAGCGGGCTCGGTCCGGCGCTGAGCGCGGCGGCGGCCAGCGCCGGGTCGATGACCGTCTCACCGCTCAGCACCCGGCGGATCGCGGCGGCGAGCTCCTCGACCGGGCCGTCCTTGACCAGGAACCCCGCCGCCCCGGCCTCCATCGCCCGGCGCAGATAGCCGGGGCGGCCGAACGTGGTGAGGATCAGCACCCGGCAGTCCGGCACCTCCTCGCGCAGATCGGCGGCGGCGTCCAGACCGCTGCGGCCCGGGAGTTCGATGTCCAGGAGCGCCACATCCGGGCGGGACAGCAGCGCGGCATCCACGATCTCGTCCCCGGCGCCCACCTGCGCCACGACCTCGATGTCCGGTTCCAGGCCGAGCAGCAGGGCGAGCGCACCCCGCATCATGCCCTGGTCCTCGGCGAGCAGAACGCGTACGGACTTGGTCGGACGGTGATCCTGCGGCATCTCGTTCACAGGCCCAGCGTAGGGCTCCGGGCGGATCCGGCGGCCGCATCCTCGTCCGCCGGATCCGTCCCGTCCACCGGCAGTTCCGCGGTGAGCACGAAGCCGCGCTCCGGCCTCGGGCCCGTCCGGAGCGAGCCGCCCGCCGCGGCGAGGCGCTCGGTGAGGCCGGTCAGTCCGGTGCCGCCGATACCGGGCGTCGCCGGTGCGTCCGGCTCCGGTCCGCAGCCGTCGTCCGTGACCGTGAGCCGGACCCGCTCGGATGTGCCGTCGACGACGAACGAGCAGGTGGTGGCGTTGGAGTGGCGTACGACATTGGTGACGGCCTCCCGCACCACCCAGCCGAGCAGTGCCTCCGTCTGCGGGGCGAGCGGCGGTCCCGAGCGGCGGAGCACAGGTTCGATCCGGGCGGCGGTCAGCGCGGACCGGGCCCGGTCCAGTTCGGTGGCGAGGCTCCCCTCGCGGTAGCCGGTGACGGCCTCACGGATCTCGGTGAGGGCCTGGCGGCCGACGGACTCGATGTCCGCGACCTGGACGAGCGCCGCATCCATGTCGCGCGGCGCGAGCCGGCGCGCGGCCTCCGACTTGACCACGATCACGGACAGCGTGTGGCCCAGCAGATCGTGCAGATCGCGGGAGAACCGCAGCCGCTCCTTCTCGACGGCGGTGCGGGCCAGTTCCTGCCGAGTGGCGCGCAGTTCCATCACGGTCTCCGCGAGGGTGAGGATCGCGGCGGTCACCGCGCCCGAGATGAAGGTGCCGTATCCGATCGTCCACGGGTCCGAGCCGCCGTTCCCGCGCCACACGGCGATGAGGCTGGCGACCACGGCGAGGGAGAGCAGTCCGACGGCCAGCTGCCGGTGGCGCAGGATCGTGCCGCAGGCCAGCGAGAGCAGCGGGAAGAACAGCAGCCAGCTCCCGCCGTAGCCGATCGCGAGCCCGAAGGTGACGGCGGCCATCGCCGTGAGCAGCCAGTACGACACCGGGCTCTCGCGCTTCCTCTTGTCGAAGCCGCGGAACACCACGGAGATGTAGAGGGAGTTGAAGGTGAACAGCCCGAGACCGCCGAGCCAGGGGTTGGGGGTCTCGCCCTGGAAGAGATTGGAGAAGGCACCCATGCCCATCAGCAGCCAGGGCAGCAGGGTGTACGGGCCGGGCGGGCCGGGGCGCCGGTCGTCGCACCGTCTGCGCCCTTCCCGCCGCGTGCCCGTCCGCGTACCCGTCCGGTTCCTGGCCATGTCCACTCCTGTCACACGGTCCTCGCGGACCGACGGTACGAGATCACGGCGTACGTACCGAACAGCAGGAGCCACGCGCAGAGCACGGCGATCGTGCCGGTGCCGGGCGCGTGCCCGTCGGTGGTGGCCCAGCCCAGGTCGGCGAACCGGTTGGCGGGGGTGAACCTGCCGATGGAACGCAGCCATTCGGGAAGCAGGTCCAGCGGGAACCACAGCCCGCCGACGATCGCGAAGCCCATCAGACAGGCCACGTTGACGACCCCGGTGCCCTGCGGGGTGAGCCGGTAGCCGTTGCCGAGGCCGAGCAGGGTGAACGGCAGCGCTCCGATCCACAGCAGCAGTGCCAGTGCGATCCACTGCCAGGCGTCCAGCCGCACCCCGTTGAGCAGCCCGCCTGCCAGCAGCACCGTCAGGATCGTCGGCAGGACGGTCACCGAACCACTGATCGCCCGGCCCACGACCGCCTGGGAAGGGGCGAGCGGGGTGACCCGCAGCTGTTGAAGCCAGCCGAGCGTCTTGTCGGAGGCGACCCCCGTACCGATCGACATGGCGGAGCCCAGCGCACCGTACGCGGCCATGCCGACCATCGAGGCCGTCTTCCAGCCGTCGACGCCCTCGCCCCCGCCGATGTTGGTGAAGAGCAGATACATCATCACCGGCATCCCGGTCCCGAAGATCAGGAAGAAGCCGTCACGCAGGGTCCTGCGCACTTCGAGCACGATGTAGCGGAACATCACACGGTCTCCCTCTCGGAGTCTGTTGCGGGCGCTGCGGCGGCCGGTGCGGTGAGGGCGAGGAACGCGTCCTCCAGCGTGGCCCGGGAGACCCGGAGGTCACGGATCGCGCCGAGGCGGGCCAGTTCGATGACGGTGGCGTCCGAATCGTCGGTGTGCAGCAGTGCCCGGTCCCCGGACACCTCGACGGTGACGACGCCGGGCAGCAGCTCCAGGCCCTCGGTCGGCCGGCCCGCCAGGTCGAAGGAGACGAGACTGCTGCCGGCCGCGCCCCTGATCGTGTCGCCGGTGCCGTGCGCGACGATCCGGCCCCGGTCGATGACGACGATCCGGTCGGCGTTCTCGTCGGCCTCCTCCAGATAGTGGGTGGAGAAGAGGACGGTGTTGCCGCGCCGGGCGTAGGCCCGCATCGAGTCCCAGAACGTCCGGCGTGCCTCCACGTCCAGGGCGGCGGTCGGCTCGTCCAGGACGATCAGCTCGGGGTTGCCGGCCAGCGCGACGGCGAAGCGGACGCGCTGGGTCTGGCCGCCGGAGAGCTTGTCGATGCGCCGGTTCGCGTACGCGGTGACGCCCGCCAGCGAGAGCGCCTCGGTCACCGGCATCGGCTGCGGGTAGGTCGAGGCGACGAAGGTGATCAGTTCGCGGACGGTCACCCGCTGGATGGGCTGCCCGTCCTGGAGCATGGCGCCGACCAGACCGGCCCGTACCGCCTGCTCGGCGGTCCGGTCCAGCACCCGCACACTGCCGGAGTCCGGCTCGTTCAGACCCAGCAGAAGGCCGATGGTGGTGGACTTGCCCGCCCCGTTGCGGCCGAGCAGGGCGACGGTCTCGCCGCGGCCGATGGACAGATCGATCCCGTCCACGGCCCGTACGCTCCGCCCTGCCCGGCCGAAGGTCTTGACCGCCGCGGTGAGGACCACCGCGGCCGAGCTCCCCGTTGTCTGCTTCATGACCACGACGTTACGGAGGGTGCCCAGGCCCCGGCAGAGGTGTGTGTACGGACTTCGCGATGACATTTGTCATGGTGCCGGACCACCCGGAGGAGTCATGTCTGACGCTACGTCAGCAGTGGTCTTCACAACTGCTGGGCGCTGCGTTATACATGGGGGTCATCGGCTAGAACGCGTTCTAGAACGGGCGTGGTGGCCGGTCCCGCACGACCTCGGTGCGGCCGACGGTGCGGACGGCCGCGCCGAGGTCTTCCCACCATCAAGGAGCAGCTTCCCCATGCCCATTGATGCCGAAAAGGCTGTCGCCGCCGAACCCCGGTCCACCCGGATCAGCTGGGACCACAAGGACGTCCAGCTCTACCACCTGGGGATCGGTGCGGGCGCCGATCCCGACCGGGCCGACCCCGCCACCGACCCCGGCGAGCTGCGCTACACCCTGGAGTCCCGGCTCCAGGTGCTGCCCTCCTTCGCCACCGTCGCGGGAGCGGGCGTCGTCGGCGGACTCTCCTCGCCCGGCATCGACGTCGACCTGGCCGCCGTCCTGCACGGCGGGCAGAGCGTGCGGGTGTACCGGCCGATCCCCGTGAAGGGCAGCGCCGTCCAGACCTCGAAGGTCGCCGCCGTGTACGACAAGGGCAAGGCGGCCGTGCTGGTGCTGCGCACCGAGGCCGCCGACGACGACGGCCCGCTGTGGACCAACGACGCCCAGATCTTCGTCCGGGGCGAGGGGGGCTTCGGTGGCGAACGCGGCCCCTCCGAGCGGGTCGCGTATCCCGCCGTCGCCCCCGACCGCGTGGCGGAGCGGCCGATCCGCCCGGACCAGGCGCTGCTGTACCGCCTCTCCGGGGACTGGAATCCACTCCACGCCGACCCCGAGTTCGCCAGGCTCGCCGGCTTCGACCGGCCGGTCCTGCACGGGCTGTGCACCTACGGCATGACGCTCAAGGCCGTCACCGACACGGTGCTCGGCGGCGATGTGACCCGTATCCGCTCCTACCGCACCCGTTTCGTCGGCGTCGTCTTCCCCGGCGAGACCCTCCGTATCCAGATGTGGACCGGAAAGGACCACGTCCGGGTCGAGGTGCGGGCCGTCGAGCGGGACGACGCCCCGGTCCTCGGCGACACCTTCGTCGAACACTCCTGAACCAACTCCAAGAGGTCCACAGGCCCGTGAGGGGAGCCGCAATGCGCGCAGCCGTACTGCACGAGATCGGTCAGGACAAACTGGAAGTCCTCGACGACGTCGAGGCGGTGGGCTTCGGCCCGGGCAAGGTCAGGCTCCGCATCCGGGCCACCGGACTGTGCCACTCCGATGTCTCCGCGATGAGCGGCGTGCTGCCGCAGCCCGCCCCCTTCATCCCGGGCCACGAGGGCGCGGGCGAGGTCGTAGACATCGGCGACGGCGTCACCGGGCTGAACGCGGGGGACCGGGTGCTGGTCTGCTGGCTGCCCGCATGCGGGGCGTGTCCGTCCTGCAAACGCGGCCAGACCCAGCTCTGCCTGGCCGGCTTCATGAACGCGGGAACGCCCAACTTCAAGCGCCCCGGGGGAGATGTCTTCGGCTTCGCGGGCACCGGCACCTTCACCGAGGAGGTCGTCGTCGACGCGGGCTGCGCGGTGCCGATCCCCGACGACGTACCGTTCGAGATCGCCGCGCTGATCGGCTGCGGGGTGACCACCGGGCTGGGCGCCGCCATCAACACCGCACAGGTGGAGGCCGGTTCGTCGGTCGCCGTCATCGGCTGCGGCGGAGTGGGCATCTCCACGATCCAGGGTGCCAGGGTGCAGGGGGCCGCCCAGATCGTGGCCGTGGACCCGGTCGCATCGCGGCGCGAGGCGGCACTGCGGTTCGGCGCGACCGAGGCGGTGTCCCCGGACGAACTCACCGACGCCAAGCAGCGGATCACCGCGGGCGAGGGCTTCGACTACGTCTTCGAAGTCGTCGGCAAGTCGGCCACCGCCCGCACGGCGTACGAGAACACCCGGCGCGGCGGCACCCTCTGCATCGTCGGCGCGGGCGCGATGGACGACAACTTCCAGGTCAACATGTTCGAGCTGTTCTTCGACGAGAAGCGGATCCTGCCCTCCATGTACGGCGGAGGCGATGTGCTCCGGTCGTACGAACGGGCCATCGCGCTCTGGCGGGCCGGCCGGATCGACCTCGAATCGATGATCACCCACCGGGTGCGGCTCGACGGCATCAACGACGCCCTCGACCAGATGAGGACCGGCGAGTCGCTGCGCACCTGCGTCGAACTTTGACCCTCACCCTGCTTCCACCCTGCTCCCACCTGAGAGGACTCCGAGATTCCGATGTCACTTCCCCTGGAAGGCATGTCCGCGATCGTCACGGGCGCGGGCCGCGGCCTCGGACGCGCCGAAGCGCTGGAACTGGCGCGGCTCGGCGCGTCCGTCGTCGTCAACGACTACGGGCAGCCGGGCCGCGACGGCTCCGGCGAGGCGTCCGCGGCCCCCGCCGAGGAGGTCGCCGAGGAGATCCGGGCGGCGGGCGGCCGGGCGGTCGCGCACCTCGGCGACGTCTCCGACCACGAGCAGGCCCGTGCCCTGGTGGAGCTGGCCGTCGACACCTACGGAAAGCTCGACATCCTGGTCAACAACGCGGGCATCCTGCGCGACCGTATGGTCTTCTCGATGACCGAGGACGAGTGGGACTCCGTCATCAGGGTTCACCTCAAGGGCCACTTCAACACCACACACTTCGCCGCATCCCACTGGCGCGCCCGCTCCAAGGAGTCCGGCGGCCCGGTCTACGGCCGGATCGTCAACACCTCGTCGGAGGCGTTCCTGGCCGGTTCGGCGGGCCAGCCGAACTACGCGGCGGCCAAGGGCGGCATCGTCGGCCTCACCACCTCCACGGCCCTGGCCCTGTCCAAGTACGGCGTCACCGCCAACGCCATCTGCCCGCGGGCCCGCACCCGGATGACCGAGGACGTCTTCGCGGGCTTCCAGGAACCGACGGACGGCCGGCTCGACGCGCTCGCCCCCGAGCATGTCTCTCCGCTGGTCGGCTATCTGGCCTCCCCGGCGGCCGCCAGGGTCAACGGGCAACTGCTCGTCGTGCACGGCGGGATGGTCGCGATCGTCGAACGCCCCAGGGTGGCGGCGAAGTTCGACTCGTCGAAGGAGACGTTCTCCTTCGACGAGCTGGACGAGCTGATCTCTCCGTACTACGAGGACCGCCCGACGGGCGAGACCTTCGCCGCGGCGGAGGTGCTCGGTCTCAAACGGGGCTGATCGCAACGGAACGGGTGGGGCCAGGGGGGGGGGCGGGGGGCGGGGGGAAACCCATACCCCGTTTTTTTTTGGTGGGTTGGGTATCCCTCCGTGCCCCCTCTTGTGGGGGGGGGGTGAGGGATGGGG
>NZ_JBVJWD010000001.1:7652-139403 GCF_055602785.1 Streptomyces sp. NPDC037301 | reverse complement strand
GGGGGGGTGCTTCCCGCAAAAAGGGGTAAGGGGAAAAAGGGCGCCCCCCCCCCCCCCCCCCCCCCCCCCCCCCCTGCCCCCACCCGTCCCTCGTTGATGTTCCGCGCGGTCAGGCCGCCCTGCTGTCCACCTCGGAGGGGCGGCGGTGGCGGCCGTGCGGCTGTGCTGACGCGTCGTTCATCGACACACCCCCTCGGTGCTTTCCGGAGCCGCCGGCTTCGGCCCGTTCCGCGTCCGCCCCCGGCGGACGCGTCTGGGTCGTGTCGGTTCGGGCTTCAGACATGTGGGAAGTCACCCCGTTGTGATCGCTTACGTGTGTGTCACCAGGGCCGATCACGCCACCGCAACACGGCACGGTCGCCATCGGCGACCGTCGCACACGGCTGCGTAGCCCAGGCCCAGGATTCTAGAGCGTCCGGTAATTGGGGGGCGGCGTCGCGGGGCTGGGTACGCGCATCTGCGGCGTTGTCGTCGGTCGATATGGCTCCGCCATGCCTCCCTCCTCCGCCTTGCAGCTGCACGCACCCAGCCCCGCTCCTTCTCCCACCCCCCAATTACCGGACGCTCTAACCAGGCACCATGCGCCCCATGAGAGGCGCCTGCCCCAGTGGAATCGGCTTGCACATCGGAAGAGGCGCAGCGGCAGCGGACGGTTGCATACCGCTTTCCGCGCCCGCCTTTGCCGCCGGTCCCGTGCAGCGTTCCCCATCCACCGGTGCCTCCAGCAGTGCCACCCCGCACGCCACGTTCTCGTTGGCGTACGGAAGTCTGAGCACGCCGTCCCGGGTCCACACCCCGCGACCGGCCTGCCACCCCTCGGGGGCGGCGAGTTGATGCAGCCGGCGCCCCGCCGGGCGCCACACCCCGAGCCAGCTGCCTGCCGCCCCGTCGATCCGCAGGGCCACCGCGCAGCTCTCCGGCATCAGAGTCTGCCCCGGCTGTACGGCGAACGGCGTCACCGCCACATCCGCCGGGCGCAGGCACTCCGGGAAACGCACCGGCAGACAGCTGCCCAGCACCCCCCACCCGAGCCGGTCGTGCCCCGGCGCGTCCGAGCGGATCAGCAGCAGCCCGCTGTCCGCGTCGGCGAGCAGCAGCCGGTCGTTGCTCTCCGGTGCGATCTGCAGCAGCGGTGTCACCTCGCCGCCCCGCTCCAGGTTCACGGCAACCGCCTTGACCGGCCCGCCGCCCGGCATCTCCCGGTCCAGGGCCAGCATCCGCCCCGCCCGGTCCAGCCAGACCCCACCGGAGCAGCGCCCCGGCAGCTCCGCGACCAGCTCGGGCCCGAAGGCGCCGCCCGCCACCAGCCAGACGGCGGTGGAGTACGCATTGACCGACAGGGCGTACGCGCTCGCACCGTCCGGTGACGGCGGCAGCAGGGCCAGATCCGCGCATCCGACGGCGCCGAGCGGCAGTTCACCGGTGCCGGGGCCGGTCGGATAGAGCAGCGAGAACGCATGCCGGCCCGCGACCCGTCGCCGGATCAGCACCCGTCCGTCGGTCAGCGGCAGCACCTGGGAGTCCGGCTCCTCCGGCTGATCGAGGGGGAGCGGCACGGCGTACGGCTCGTGCCCGTCGAGCGTCCAGCGCTCCACGAACCACGCCTGCGCGGCCTCGTCGGAGGCCTCCGCGGCGACGTTGCGGAGGGCGAGCCGGGCCGCGTACGAACCGTCCGCGGCGATCGTGAGCGTGGGCGGGGCGAGGGCTGCCCCGGCGGGCACGCCCGACTCACCCGGCGCACCGGCCTGCTCGGGCACGCCGTCCCCGCCGTCCGCTCCGTCCTCGCCGGGCATGCCGAACCCGGCCGGCTCCCCGGGTGCGTCCGGCTCGTCGTCCTCCAGGGCCGCATCCCCGGCGGCCTCGGCCGCCCCCGCGGTCTCGTTCTCGATGGCACAGGCAGTCATGGACTGGTCACCTCCGGCAACCGAAGCTAGTTTTCGCACTTCCTGCCGAACAACACGAGACCCGCCACTTCACACATAAGGGTGGTGCTGCCCGGATTTGCCTGAGGGTGAGGGGGGACCTGTGCTCGGCGCGAGACGGATGAGTAAGGTAAGGCAGCCCTAAGCGATATCTGTGTGACCTTGAACTGGAGCAAGTGATGTCCCTTCGTCGCCGCGGTACTGCCGCATTCGGCCTGGCAGTGGCCGCCGCCCTTTCCCTCTCGGCCTGCGGGAGCGACGACGGAGGCTCGGGCGGCTCGGCCGAGTCCGAGGGCGGCGGTGACAAGAAGGCGGCCGTCGCGACGGGCGGCAAGGACTTCGCCGACGCCGCGAAGAAGACGGCGGAGTACGGCACCGACGCCAAGGCCGGCCAGTTCCCCCGGACCCTCACCCACGCCATGGGCAAGACGGAGATCGAGTCCGCCCCCAAGCGCGTCGTCGTGCTGGACGTCGGCGAGTTCGACAATGTCGTCTCGCTGGGGGTGAAGCCGGTCGGCTACGCCCCCTCCGAGGGCGACGCGGCCATCCCCTCGTACCTGAAGAAGGAAGCGGGAAGCCCGAAGAACGTAGGCACGATCAACAACCTCAACCTTGAGGCGATCGCCGGCCTGAAGCCCGACCTGATCCTCGGCAGCCAGCTGCGCGCCGCCGACAAGTACGACGCGCTCTCCAAGATCGCGCCGACCGTGTTCTCCATCCGCCCGGGCTTCACCTGGAAGGAGAACTACCTCCTCAACGCCGCGGCACTGGACAAGACGGCCAAGGCCGAGAGCGAACTCGGTGCCTACGAGGCGAAGGCGAAGAAGCTCGGCGAGGACATCGGCCCGGACAAGCCGACCATCTCCATGGTCCGCTACCTGCCGGACCGGATCCGCCTCTACGCCAAGGCGTCCTTCATCGGCACCATCCTCGACGACGCCGGGCTGCCGCGGCCCAAGAACCAGCAGATCAACGACCTCGCCGCGGAGATCAGCCCGGAGAAGATCGACGAGGCCGACGCCGACTGGATCTTCACCGGCGTCTACGGCGACGTGAAGGCCACCAAGCGCGACACCGCCCAGTCCAACCCGCTGTGGAAGAACCTCAAGGCGGTCAAGGACGGCCAGGCCAAGGACGTCTCCGACGAGACCTGGTACCTCGGCCTCGGTGTCACGGCCGCGAACCTGGTCCTCGACGACCTCCGCGCCGACCTCGTGAAGTAACGATTCCCCGGGTCCTGTCGTCGGACTGCCGCCTGCCGCGCGGCCTCCGGGCGGTGACGGCAGTCCGACGACAGGACCCAGCAGGCTGTGGCCCGTCCGTACAGGTCGCCGAAGCCATGGGTGACGGGGCACGGAGGGCAGGTAGCCTTTCCTTGTGCCCCGTCTGTCTGAAGTCCTCGCCGAGCTCGACGCTCTCTGGCCGCCCGAGCGGGCCGAAGGCTGGGACGCGGTCGGCGTCGTCTGCGGAGACCCCGCATCGCAGGTCGACCGTGTGCTCTTCGCCGTCGACCCCGTCCAGGAGATCGTCGACGAGGCGCTCAGGCTCGGCGCCCAGCTGATCGTCACCCACCATCCGCTCTATCTGCGGGGTACGACGACGGTCGCGGCCGACACCTTCAAGGGCCGGGTCGTGCACACCCTCATCAAGCACGACGTCGCGCTGCACGTCGCCCACACCAACGCCGACACCGCCGACCCGGGCGTCTCCGACGCCCTCGCCGGTGCGCTCGACCTGCGAGTCGAGGGGCCCCTCGTACCGGACCCGGCCGACCCCAAGGGCCGTCGCGGTCTCGGCCGGATCTGTGTGCTCGACCACCCCGAGAGCCTGGCCGACTTCGCCGCCCGCGCCGCGGCCCGACTGCCCGCCACCGCGCAGGGCATCCGGCTCGCGGGCGACCCGGCGGCGACGGTGCGCTCCGTCGCGGTCAGCGGCGGCTCCGGCGACAGCCTCTTCGACGCGGTACGCGCTGCCGGCGTCGACGCCTTCCTCACCGCCGACCTGCGCCACCACCCGGCCTCCGAAGCCATTCAGCACTCCCCGCTCGGCCTGGTCGACGCCGCACACTGGGCCACCGAATGGCCCTGGTGCGAACAGGCCGCAGCGCAGCTCGACGCGATTTCCGACCGCCACGGATGGGACCTGCGGGTCCATGTCTCGAAGCAGGTCACCGACCCCTGGACCACCACCACCCACCACTCTTCTGGAGCCCCCAACTGAACGCCGCGCCCGCCGACCAGATCCGACTCCTCGACGTCCAGGCCCTCGACGTACGCCTGTCGCAGCTTGCGCACCGGCGCAAGTCGCTGCCCGAGCACACCGAGATCGAGTCGCTCACCAGCGACCTCGCGCAACTGCGTGACCTGCTGGTCGCCTCGCAGACCGAGGAGAGCGACACCGCCCGCGAGCAGACCAAGGCGGAGCAGGACGTCGACCAGGTGCGCCAGCGCGCCGCCCGCGACCAGCAGCGCCTCGACTCGGGTGCGGTCACCTCGCCCAAGGACCTGGAGAGCCTCCAGCGTGAGATCACCTCGCTGGCCAAGCGCCAGGGCGACCTGGAGGACGTCGTCCTCGAAGTGATGGAGCGCCGCGAGTCCGCCCAGGAGCGCGTCACCGAGCTGTCCGACCGGGTCTCCGCCGTCCAGGCCAAGGTCGACGACGCGACCGCCCGTCGTGACGCCGCGACCAAGGAGCTCGACGAGGAGACCGCGACCGTCACCAAGGAGCGCGAGCTCGTCGCCGGGTCCGTCCCCGCGGACCTGCTGAAGCTGTACGACAAGCTCCGCGTCCAGCAGGGCGGGGTCGGCGCCGCCCGCCTCTACCAGCGCCGCTGCGAGGGCTGCCGTCTCGAACTGAACATCACCGAGGTCAACGATGTGAAGGCGGCCTCCCCGGACACCGTCCTGCGCTGCGAGAACTGCCGCCGCATCCTGGTCCGTACGGCGGAGTCGGGCCTGTAATGACCCAGCCGCGCCAGTTCGTCGTCGAGGCCGACGGCGGTTCCCGGGGCAATCCCGGGCCCGCCGGTTACGGCGCGGTCGTCATCGACCCGGTGACGGGGGAGACCCTTGCCGAGGCCGCCGAGTACATCGGCGTCGCGACGAACAACGTCGCCGAGTACAAGGGCCTCATCGCGGGTCTGAAGGCGGCGAAGGCGCTGGTGCCGGACGCCTCGGCGGACGGTGTGCTCCAGGTGCGGGTCCGGATGGACTCCAAGCTGGTCGTGGAACAGATGTCGGGCCGTTGGAAGATCAAGCATCCCGACATGAAGCCGCTCGCGGCGGAGGCCGCCAGGATTCTGCCGGCCTCCGCCGTGACGTACGAGTGGATCCCGCGCGAGAAGAACAAGCACGCGGACCGGCTCGCCAACGAGGCGATGGACGCGGGCAAGCGCGGCAAGCAGTGGGAGCCTTCGTCGTCGACGGCCGCACTCGACACCCCCCGGCCCTCGACCACCGCCGGCCTGCCGCCCGTCTCCGGACCGCCCGGTGACGCGGCAGCGGGCGCGGCCAGGGCCCGCGCGGCCCTGTCCTCCCGGCCGGGAGCGGCGACAGGCACGGCAGCCGCCCCCACTACGGCATCCTCCACCGCCCCCCAGGTGGGCTGGGCCGCGGCGCCCGATCTCGGGACGCCCGCCACCTTCGTACTGCTCCGGCACGGCGAGACGGCCCTCACCCCCGAGAAGCGGTTCTCGGGCAGCGGCGGCAGCGATCCCGAACTCTCGGCGACCGGCCGCCACCAGGCCGAACGCATCGCCCAGTCGCTGGCCGCCCGCGGCACGATCGAGGAGATCGTCAGCTCCCCGCTGCGCCGCTGCCGCGAAACAGCGGCCGCGGTGGCGGCCCGGCTCGGCCTGGAGGTCCGGATCGAGGACGGCCTGCGCGAGACGGACTTCGGCGCCTGGGAGGGCCTGACGTTCGCCGAGGTGCGTGAGCGGTACGGCCCCGACCTGGACGCCTGGCTCGCCTCCGCGAAGGCAGCCCCCACCGGGGGCGGCGAGAGCTTCGCCGAGGTCTCCCGTCGCGTCGCGGCCACCCGTGACCGCCTCACCGCCCGCTACGCGGGCCGCACGGTCCTCCTGGTCACCCATGTGACGCCGATCAAGACCCTGGTCAGGCTGGCGCTGGGCGCCCCGCCGGAAGCGATGTTCCGTATGGAACTCTCGGCGGCCTCGGTCTCCGCGGTGGCGTACTACTCGGACGGGAACGTGTCACTCCGGCTGCTGAACGACACATCGCACCTGCGGTAGGGGACGGGGCTCCCGCGTGAGCGTGCGGCGCCCCGGGGAGGGGCAGCGGAGCGACTCCCCGGCGGCGTGAAGCTGCCGCTTCCTCGGGTGGCGGGGGTGGCCCGCACCCCGGTCAGCACCCACCGGGGTCCGGGGCGGAGCCACGGTTCCGGGAAGGGGCGGGCAGGCAGAAATCAGCCGCGCAGCGTCGCCGCCTCGCTCGCCAGCCGCTCCACCCGCGCCCAGTCCTTCGCCGCCACCGCCTCCGCCGGGACCATCCAACTACCGCCCACGCAGCCGACGTTGGGCAGCGCCAGATAGGACGGTGCGGAGGCCGGAGAGATGCCGCCCGTGGGGCAGAAGCGGGCCTGCGGCAGCGGCGAGGAGAGCGCCTTCAGATACGCCGTGCCGCCCGCCGCCTCGGCCGGGAAGAACTTCATCTCGGTGACCCCGCGCTCCAGCAGCGCGACCACCTCGGACGTCGTCGAGACGCCCGGCAGGAACGGCACCCCCGACGCCTTCATCGCGTCCAGCAGCGTGTCCGTCCAGCCGGGACTGACCAGGAACCGGGCCCCCGCGGCGACGGTGTCGGAGACGTTCCGTACGGAGGTCACCGTGCCGGCCCCGACCACCGCGTCCGGCACCTCGGCCGCGATGGCCTTGATCGCATCCAGTGCCGCGGCGGTGCGCAGCGTCACCTCGATGGCCGGGAGCCCGCCCGCGACCAGGGCCCGGGCGAGCGGCGCCGCGTCGTCGGCGTCCTCCAGGACGACAACGGGGACGACGGGAGCAAGGTCCAGCACAGAGGAGGTCATGCGCACATCCTGCCGCGCCCACCGCACGCCGCGCAACGAGCGTTGCATATGCTGCAACGTGACGGGTTTCCCGGTTCAGTGAATCTCGGTCACCACGACATCGAGCGACCACGCCCGACCGGCCCGCGCGGGGGCCTCGGCCTCCACCGCGTATCCGAGCTCCCGCAATGTCTCCACCAGCTCCGCGGGTCCCTTCGGCCGTGCGCCCGCCAGCAGCAGATCGCGGACCATCCGCCCCTTTGTCGCCTTGTTGAAGTGGCTGACCACGGAGCGCTTCTCGATTCCGTTCACCATCTGGGAGTGCAGCACCCGCACGCTCGCCGTCCGCCTGGCCACCTCGCCCTTCGGCCTCCAGGCCGCGGTGTACGCGGAGGACCGCAGGTCCAGGACGAGCCCGTCCCCGGCCGCCTCCGGCATGACCTCCGCCATCGGGTCACGCCAGTACGTCCCGAGCGTGCCCAGCCCCGGCAGCTTCACGCCCATCGAGCAGCGGTACGAAGGAATCCGGTCGCCCATCCGCACGGCGCCCCACAGCCCGGAGAAGACCAGCAACGACTTTCCGGCCCGCCGTTTGGCCGCCGCGTCCAGGGAGGCCAGATCCAGGGCGTCGTACAGCACCCCCGTGTAGATCTCCCCGGCCGGACGCGTCCCCGCCGTCCGCAGCTCGACGTTCTTCGCGATCTCGCCGCGCAGCCCCTCGCTCAGCCCGAGCACCTCGCGGGCCTTCTCCTCGTCCGCCGCACACAGCTCGACCAGCTCGTCGACGACCGCGGCCCGCGCCGCAGCCAGGCCCGGCAGCGACAGCGACTCCGGCTTCAGGGGGGCTCCGCGCCCCGACGCGGCCTTTCCTTCGGAGGGCGGCAACAGCACGAGCACGGCGGTTCTCCTTCGTACGTATGCACAGGTAAACGGGCTCAGAAGGCCCCCTGGCACCAGCGTACGGGGACCCCGGTACCGCACCGAGTGCCTGTCCGGGGGATCAGGGCCGGACAGGCACTCGCCGCCACCCGGGATGCCGCCCGGCCCGCCCCGCCATACGCTCGGTCCATGCCCCGCCGCCATCTCCATATGACCGGGCCGGCCCAGACCCCGCTGAGGGCGGCCCTGTGCAAGCTGCGCACCGAGCTCGAACTGCCCGACAGCTTCCCGCCCGACGTCCTCGCCGAGGCGGCGCAGGCGGCGGGGGCCCCGGCGGTGTCGGCCCACAAGGACGCGACGGACCTGCCGTTCTTCACCATCGACCCGCCCACATCCACCGACCTCGACCAGGCCATGCACCTCGAACGCCGCCGCCACGGCTTCCGCGTGCACTACGCCATCGCCGATGTCGCCGCCTTCGTACGCCCCGGCGGTGCACTCGACACCGAGGCTCACCGCCGGGTGACGACCCTCTACTTCCCCGACGGCAAGGTGCCGCTCCACCCCACCCTGCTCTCCGAGGGCGCCGCCAGTCTCCTCCCCGGACAGACCCGCCCCGCGCTCCTCTGGCAGATCGACCTGGACTCGGAGGGCAGCGCCGTCACCACCTCGGTGCGCCGGGCTCTCGTCCGCAGCCGAGCCAAGCTCGACTACGCGGGCGTCCAGCGGCAGATCGACACCGGCACCGCCGAGGAGCCCCTGGCGCTGCTCCGTGACATCGGACGGCTCCGCGAGGAGCAGGAGGTCGCCCGAGGCGGCATCTCCCTCAACGTGCCCGAGCAGGAGATCGTCGAGCGCGACGGCACCTACGGCCTGGAATACCGTGCCCCGCTGCCCGCCGACGGCTGGAACGCCCAGATCTCCCTCCTGACCGGCATGGCCGCCGCCCACCTCATGGCGGAGACCGGTACCGGCATCCTGCGGACCCTGCCGGCCGCACCCGACGGCGCCGTGGCCCGGCTCCGCCGCTCGGCCGAGGCGCTGCACATCGACTGGCCGCACCATGTCCCGTACGCCCAGGTCGTCCGTTCCCTGGACCCGAGGAAGGCCAACCACGCCGCGTTCCTCCAGGAATGCACCACCCTCTTGCGCGGCGCCGGCTACACCGTCTTCCACCACGGCCAACTCCCCACCCGCGCCGTCCACGCCGCCGTCGCCGACCTCTACACGCACTGCACAGCCCCGCTGCGCCGCCTCGTCGACCGGTACGCGGCCGAGCTGTGCCTCGCCGCCGTCGCGGAACAGGACCCGCCCGAGTGGGTCCTCGCAGTGCTGCCCGGCCTGCCGAAGGAGATGGCGGACGGAACCAGGCGAGCCAACACGGTGGAGCGCGAGTGCGTCGATGTGGTCGAGGCAGCGCTGCTCAAGGACCGGATCGGTGAGGTCTTCGACGCGTACGTGGTCGACGTGAAGGAACAGGAGCCCACCACGGGCACCGTCCACATCGACGACCCGGCAGTCGTCGCCCGGGTCGAGGGCGGTGCGGCGAGGCTCCCGCTGGGGGAGCGGCTGCCGGTCAGGCTCGCCCAGGCGGATCCTGGCTCGGCGAAGGTCCTCTTCGCCCCCGCGTGAGCGCGGCCACGGCGGCACCCGGATCACCGCGTGGAACCGCACCGTCCGCGCCCACCCCGCTTCCAGGGCGGCCGCACGAACGCCACCGGCGAGGCCGGCTGCACGGTCACCGTCGTCTGCCCGCCCACGACGAGGTCGAGCACCCCGTCCGCCCCCGGCCGCACCGGCCCGCCCTCGGGATCGCGCGGTGCCGGACGAGGACGTCCCCTACCTCGTCCAGGCCGAGCCCGAGCTCGGTGAGCCGTCGGATCCGGGCCGGCACCACGGCGTCGCGCACGCTGTGGGCGCGGTAGCCGTCGGCACGGCGCCCGGGCTCGGGAAGCAGTCCGATGCGGTGGCAGTGCCGGATCGCCCGCGAGGTGACCCCGACCAGCGCGGCGATCTCTCCGATGCGCATGAGTCCAGTAGAAGCGTTGACGCAACGGCAGGGTCAAGCGCTCACCGCACCCGTCCGCATCTGCCAACTCCACACCCTCCTGTGCCACGATCGAAGGAAGTACTCCCATCTCACGGACGGCTGATCCACTGATGTCCCCATCTGGAGAGCGACCGAGGAAGGGGCGTGACATGACTGCCATGCCGCACGAACCGCTCACGCAGGCGGACGTCCTGCTGGAGGGCTTCCTGGCGCTGGATACGCCGGAGGGCTTCCGGGCCGAGCTGATCGAGGGGGAGATTGTCGTGACGCCGCCGCCGGACGGGGACCACGAGGACTGCATCAGCCTGATTCTGAAGCAGGTGATCAGGCTCGCCCGGACCGACATGGACTTTTCCGGGAACAAGGGACTGAAGCTGAAGAGCGGCGGACGGTGTCCCAAGAACCACGTCATTCCCGATGGCACCTTCGCCCCCACCGAACTGCGTCTGTACCGGGGAGCGGACCCCTGGATGCCGTGCGAGGGGGTGGCCCTCGTTGTCGAGGTCACCTCGTCCAAGCCCCGGGCCGACCGCACGGACAAGCGTCACTGCTACGCCCGCGGACCCGTCCCCCTCTACCTCCTGGTCGACCGAGAGCAGTCCTCGGTGACGCTGTTCAGCGACCCGGAGGGGGACGACTACCGTCAGCACTGCACGATTCCGTTCGGCAAGCCGCTTACCCTTCCCGCTCCGTTCGCCTTCGACCTGGAGACCGAGGCGTTCATCTGAGCGCCCCGTCCGGCGGCTCCCGCCAGGCGGGTAGCATGGTCGGCACGGCAGACGAGCCGGGCGGACGGCCGCGTGGGGATCCTCGGATCTCCCCGAGGAACGTCCGGGCTCCACAGGGCAGGGTGATGGCTAACGGCCACCCGGGGTGACCCGCGGGACAGTGCCACAGAAAACAGACCGCCGGGGATTTCGGTCCTCGGTAAGGGTGAAACGGTGGTGTAAGAGACCACCAGCGCCTGAGGTGACTCAGGCGGCTAGGTAAACCCCACCCGGAGCAAGGTCAAGAGGGGCCGTCGCAAGACGGCCCTGCGCGAATGTTCGAGGGCTGCCCGCCCGAGTTCGCGGGTAGACCGCACGAGGCCGGCAGCAATGCCGGTCCTAGATGGATGGCCGTCTCCCCGGCCGCCGCGAGGCGACCGGGCGACAGAACCCGGCGTACAGCCCGACTCGTCTGCCGGTAAGCCAAGGAAGGGCCTCAGGTCAGGTGTTTTGCCTGGTCAGGGGGCCCCTTTCGGTTCCAAAGCGCGAGGCGCAGCTTGCTCACTCTTTGTGACTATTCCTCGGTGTCTTCAGGTGCTGTGTGGCGATCCTGTGGCGGCGGATCAGTCGACTTTCGCTCGTCAAGCCATGCCTGGATGCCGCCAGGGTTCTGGGCCGGTGCATCGAAGGGAATGACCGGGATGGGCGCCGATGTGGCCAGGAGCGCCGCCATCTCATGCGGGAGTGCAATCACAGAGGGCTCAAGCTCCCCGATCTTGGCCAGGAGCCGTCGCAGTTCCTTATCCATGAGCCGCAGATCCAGGTGTGCACCATCCACCTGGATTGTGCCGGCCTCCATGTCAACCAGACGCATGGGAGGGGCAGGGAACTCGGGTCTGGTGCCTGCCTGCCACTCCTCGGCAGTTGGGCGAGGCAGGTGGACGATCCACTCGTCGAGCCGCTCGTCGAAGTGCTCGCTTCCGTTTCGGACCTCGCGAGCCTCCAAGGGGGATGAGTCGCTCACCTCAAGGATTTCTCGCAGGAGCGGGCCCCGCTCCTTGCGCCAGATGAGGCCCTCGGGCGTACCTTTTGGCCCCTTCTGCTGAACAGGCCACAGTGTTCTGGAGATCTTCCCAGTGAAGTTGAGGAAGTCTTCGAAGGCCACCCAAGCGGCAGGTGGAACCGGAGCCTGCTGCGAATAGTCCATCAGGGCGTCCAGGGCCGCCAGGGCGTAGCGGGTGTCACGTGCCAGCCACGTCAAGTACACCCGCTGCGCCCACGGATCTTCGGATATGTCGTTGTTCATGGGCGCCATTGTGGGCCCGTGAGCAACCAGGCGGGACGGGATTTCACCCCCGCACGCCTCGGCCGAGGGAGTCGAGAAGCTCTTCGCAGTCGGCCCACGAACGGGCCTGGCTCGCCCCTGTGACCGTTGCCTGGTCCCGTTCTGGCGGGCGGTGGCCTCCAGCGCCGACGCCTATAGGACATCGACGTTCGCGCCGGACAGCCGGTTCCGGCAGTCCAGCACGTACTGGGCGTGCAGCTCCACCGCCCCGTAGTCGAATTCGTCGTGGTCGGTGAGCAGCACCACCGCGTCGGCCGTGGCCAGTTCCTCCGGCGTCGCCTCGACCCGACGGACGGCGGCGAACGGGTCGCCCTGCCGGTCGTGCTCGGCCGCCTGCTGCCCCGGGATGACCGGTTCGGGGACGTGCACCCCGACCACCACGTGCGGGTCGGCGGCCCGGACCTCGGCGCCCATCCGGGCCAGCAGGTCGGCGACCCGCGCGGCAGGCGTCTCCCGCGCGTCGCCAGTGTTCTTCTTGTACGCGAGACCGGGCAGGAGCACCCGGGAGCCCTTCACCGAGCGCTGCCGTTCGTTGAGCGCCTCGCCGAGCCGGCGCACCACATGGTCGGGCATGTGGCTGTTGACGTCGTTGGCCAGCTCCACGAAGCGGAAGGACTGGCCGAGCGCCCGCTCGACCCGCCAGGACAGGTATGAGGGGTCGATCGGCAGGCAGTGCCCGCCGACCCCCGGGCCAGGGGCGAAGCGCAGGAAGCCGAACGGCTTGGTGGAGGCGGCGTCGATCGCCTCCCAGACGTCGATGCCGAGGTCGTGCGCGAACATGGCGAGCTCGTTGACCAGGGCGATGTTCACGTGCCGGAAGGTGTTCTCCAGCAGCTTGGTCAGTTCGGCCTCCTTGCAGGAGGAGACCGGCACCGTGCGCTCGACCAGTTGCCCGTAGAAGCGGTTTACCGCCGCCAGGCCCTCGGTTGTGGTGCCGGAAACCACCTTCGGGGTGTTCTCCAGCCGCCACCGCGGGTTGCCCGGGTCGATTCGCTCGGGGCTGTAGCCGAGGTGGAAGTCCTCGCCCGCCCGCAGGCCAGAGCCCTCTTCCAGTAGCGGGGCGAGCAGTTCCTCGGTGGTGCCCGGATAGGTGGTGGACTCCAGAACCACGGTGGCCCCGGGGCGCAGGTGCTGCGCAAGCAGCCGGGCCGACGACTCGATGCATGAGAGGTCGGGTACCCCGTCCCGGAGCGGGGTGGGCACGGTGATGACTGCGATGTCGAAGCCTGCCACGTCCCTGGGCTCGGCCGAGGGCAGGTATGCCCCGCTGTCCAGGAGCGGCCGCAGCCGCTCGGCGGGAATGTCCTCCACGTACGACTCGCCGACCGCCAGCCGCTTGATCCGGCGATCGTCCACGTCGTAGCCGATGACACGGTGCCCCACCTCTGCGGCGCGCACGGCCAGCGGCAACCCCACGTAGCCCTGACCAGCGACAACAACATGCATGGCAGCTCCCTTTACAATTCCAGTGCTTGAATGGACCGTCGTCTTTGGCCTAGCAAGGAGAAGCGCTGTGCCCCTGGTGTCCGTCGTGATGCCCGTGTACAACTCGGCAGCGACTCTTGGCACAGCGGTTCGGTCGGTGCTCTCGCAGACCCACAGCGACCTGGAGCTGCTGGTCACCGACGACAAGTCTTCCGATGGCTCCATGGACCTGCTCATGGAGTTCGCCCGGCAGGACAAGCGCGTCTTGCCGGAATCGGCACCGGAACAGGGCGGTGCCGGCCGGGCACGCAACCTCGCTATCGAGCGGGCCCGGGGGGATTACGTCGCCTTTCTCGACAGTGACGACATGTGGCTTCCGGAGAAGACTGAGCGGCAAATCGAATTTGCTGCGGCGGGTAGTGCGCCTCTGACGTTCACCTCGTACTTCAAGATGGACGCCGATTACGAGGGCGAGGGCATCGACTTCATCCCGAACGGGCGCGTGGTCCGGGCGCGGGAACACGTGGACTACCGCGCGATGCTGGTCCGGGACCACATCGGCGCTCTGACCGCCATGTACGACCGCACCGTCCTCGGCACGCGGTTGATGCCGGAGATGCGGAAGCGACAGGACTACGCCCTGTGGCTGTCGATCATGCGCGACGGCGCTGACGCCCGGGGTCTGCCCGAGCCGCTTGCGGTGTACAGGTCCCACCAGGCGGGATCGCTGTCCTCCAACAAGTTGTCGCTGGTCCGGTACAACTGGGAGCTGTACCGCGAGCACGAGGAGCTGTCTCTCCCGCAGGCGACGCGGGCGCTGGCCGGCGCTGCGTGGCAGTCGCTGCGTAACTCGCGGATCTAGGACCCTCGGCGAGGCCCGGCCAGACACCCTCCCCGTACGACCTACGAGGCGGCCGGTTCCGCGGTGCCCCTGTCACGCAGGAACAACTGGAGCAGCAGGCGGCGGCGCTCGGGCTCGACGTCGTGCTGGCCGCTGGCGAGCGCCTCGCGGCCGTGAACCCATCGGTGCTGGTTCACGATCAAGAGGTCACCGTGCTGGAGTGTGAAGGCGACCTGACCAGCGACCATCTGGTCCGCAAGCTCCCTGGCGGCGTAGGCGTGTGCCTCATCGAGTCCGGACTCGGTGAGCATCTTGGCCGTGAACCGGACGAACCCGGAGACCTCGGATTCGCCGTCCAGGACGGGGAACGGCTTGTACTCCTCGCCGACGTCAGACAGCTCGAAGAAGCCTCCGTAGCTGTACGCCACGTCGGCCAGGAGGGCGCGACTCGATGGCGTCAGGCGAGATACGGCCTCCCGAGCGTTGGAGAGGATGCTCGCGCCAGCTCCGAGTGGGTCGGGTCGGACGCACAGAAGCGTGGTGTAGTCCGGCGGCTGGGTCGCGTTGACCAAGTCCATGTGGAATGCGTTGTACCCCGTACCGGTGGACAGGCCGGGATTGGCGTTGAGGTTGGTCCCGATCTCCTTCCACAGCGGCCACCGCTGGAACGGCTGGAAGGGGATTGCCACTTCGGCGAGAATCGCCGTTGCCAAGCGGAGGAACTGGTCCCGGACGCCCAGCGCCTGAGCGATGTTCCGCAGACGCATCACGGCGTATCCGCCGGCCGCCCCCTTCAGCTGGGAGAGAAGGCGACCCCTGATTTCACCGAACAGCGAAGCTGAGTCCAGTTTGGCCCGGTACCGCTCGATCATGGAGTCCGCCAGGAAGGGCCCCTCCACACTCCAAGCAGGGAGCGTGCTTCCGATCTCGATCAGATCTTCTTCCAGCTTTCTGGGCAGGTTGATGGAGCCGTCCCGGTCAGCACTCGGGATCTCGGGCATTGTGCTGTTCCTTTCTGCGGATTCACTTCGCCCGGCTGGGCGAAGTGATGCTCGGCCCGCTGGCCGAAGGCTCTTACGCCGGTCGGCGGCCGGGTGGGAGTCTGTGTCAGGCCGAGGTCGACAAGGTCGCCTTGTCGGACGCGTCGTCCATCAGCTTGTTGAACCGCTCGTCGTGCCTGTCACGGACCGTCTTGTGCGGTCCGGCGCTTGATGGCCCACCCCCGACGTGACGTCTGGCATGGGATCGGAAGTCACACCGGAGGCGGGCGTCCGCCCTCGGCAGGCTGGGCCGGATGGCCGCCTGCGGGGGGGCGGAGTCTGGGTGCGCACGGCGATCTGCGGGCAGCGGCTCAGAGGCGAGCGGCCTGGATGTTGTCGGCGGCGGTCGTCCACTCGACTCCGGACACGGGCCGGATGTGCGCGACCCGGATCGTGCCGTGGCTGTGGAGCTCGTGCGTGACGGCGACGAGCACACCCTCCCCGCGTGAGGCGATGTCGCGGACGTTCGTGTTGAGGAGCGGGTGCTGCTCGTAGCCGTCGGGGCCGACCGGGTTCACGTCTCCGTCTCCTGCCGGGTCTCGACGCGGCGCATGAACCTCTCCCAGCCGCCAGCCGCCCGTACCCGCAGAGCCCGGCTCGGCGCACCCGGCCGGGGCTCCGGCGGCGTGTACGTACGGCCGCTGGCGCCAGGGTTTCTGCGGGGCAGTTCGGAGGTCGTCACGCGGTCACTCCTCTCGTATGGGGAGCCGTCCGGGAGGTCCTTTGACCTCCGAGCGGCATGTGACCAGTGAACGACGATCCGTTACCGTCTCCCAGAGCGGACCCCGGGCACCTCCCAGGCGTTTTCCGGGCATTGGGTGGTGCAAGCGGGGAAGGTGCTCTTCGTGAGGGGAGACCAATGGCATTAAGACGTAGGCGTTTTGCCGACCGGCGAGCGTCGCAGGGTTACTCTCAGGAGGAATTCGCCGAAGCGCTCGCAGTGGCCGTGTCCACCGTGATCCGCTGGGAGGGTGGCCGTGCCACACCACAGCCGCACCAACGGCCCAAGATCGCCAGCCTGTTGGGAGTCACCCTCTCCGAGCTGGAAGGGCTTCTCGTCGAAGAACAGCCGGCCGAAACGGCCGTGCTCCCTGACACTCCAACCCTTCTCCACGGTGAAGATGACGATATGAAGCGCCGCGATGTCCTGGGTCTGCTCGCTGTCACAAGCGCGCTGGTCGCCCTTCCCGATTCAGGCGAGGTTCCTCAGGGGCATACGGCGGCGGCGCTCCTGGAGTCAGGGGAGGAGCTGCATCGCAGCCTGTGGCAGGTCTTCACCCTCTCGGACTCCAAGCAGGCCGTCTTCCCAGCGGTCCGCAGGCAACTCGACGTCCTGACGAAGGGCCTGGCCGAGGCGCGCACCGCAGCGGACCGGGCCCGGCTGTGCACCATGGCGGCCGACCTCTACCAGCTCGCCGGTGAACTCTTCTTCGACGCCAACCGGTACACCGACGCCGCCCAGTGCTACACACTGGCCGCCAACGCCGCCCATGCCGGTGGTGACCACGACCTCTGGGCCTGCGCCATGACCCGCCACGCCTACGTCGAGCTGTACGCCCGCCGCGCGCCTGCTGCCCAGCCCCTGCTGGCAGTGGCCTCCCGGATCGCCCGGCGGGGCGACAGCGCCCTGTCCACCCGACACTGGGTCTCCGCCGTCCAGGCCCAGGTGCACGCGGCCATGGGCGACATCGACGGCTGCGCCCGGGCTCTCGACAAAGCTGAGAAAGTGCACTCCCTCGACGGCCACTCCCACAATGATGGCTGGCTCCGCTTCGACGGTTCCCGCCTCCCCGAGGAACGAGGGGCCTGCTACCTCCAGCTCGGCCGCCCCGACCTCGCGGAGGACGCTCTCACCGCAGCCCTTGCCCAACCCCTCTCTCTGCGCCGTCGTGCCGCAGTCCTGAGTGACCTTGCCGTCCTAGGGGCCCACCGGGGCGACGTCGATCAGGTCGTGCAGTACGCGGAGGCAGTGCTCGGCCTGGCCGACCGGTCGAACTCGGGATTCATCGGCAAGAAGCTGGACGGACTTCGAGGGCGTCTTGCCCCGCTCATGGCCGATGGCCGAGTCTCGGACCTGGATCATCGAATCGCGGCGCTTCCGCGTACCGCATGACGAGAGGGACACGCGCATGAGTGACGGTCGGATCTTCCGCGAGGCGTGGATCGCCGGGGTGACCAGGCACTACCCCGGTGAACCGAAACCCGGCTACGTCACGCCGTGGGGCGAGACGCCCGAGTGGGAGCGCGAAGCTGCCGCCGCCGTGTACGGACAGGTCCGCGACTTCATCAGGATCAGCGAAGGGCACGCCGCACGGCTCACCCGCGAGCAGAAGGGCCGCTTCGTCGCCATCTGTTGGACCGCCCAGATGTTCAAGCACTTCGAGGACCCGAAGCCCGGATACGTCGCAGACTGGGCCGACCTGCCGGCCTGGCAGCAAGAGACGGACGCCGACATCTTCGAGCGCGTCGAGCAGACCTTCTGACCTCCGGAACGACGACGCCCCGTCCGGGCTGACCTGGACGGGGCGTCTCCTTACGTAGCCATGAAGGTAGCCACGGAAGTGTCCTTCCCTCATGTTCGTGCAGGTCATAGCGTTGCGGTGACTGTTCCCGGCGTACAGCCCGACTCGTCTGCCGCTACCCTTCCGGCCCAGGTCAGAGGGGTGTTCCGCTCTGACGTGCACCGCCCCGGTCGAATCGAGGTGGATTGCGCAAGCGGCGTTGCTGTGCCAGCGTGCCCGAACACGGCGCCGAACGCCTTCACCTTGACGCCTTCCACCGCAAGCGGCGGATGGGCATAGGTGTCCCACGTCTCGGAGAATTCGGCATGCCGGGAAAGTGCCTGCACCGTCTTCGGGTCGTGGTGACCGGACGAACCGAGCCGCGACGTATAGAAGTGCTTGAGGTCGTGATACCGCGTGCCAGCAGGCAGGCCGGCCAGTTCCACCGCGCGGCGCCATTGATCGTTGAACGCACCCCGCTGCAGTGGCCGACCGAACCTGGTCGTCACGAGCAGGCCCTCGTCCTGCGGCGGCACCCCCCGACAGTCCGGCGCCGGAGTTCGCACGGTCAAACGCTACGCTCGCGCGCCCGAGCCCGACCGGCTGCGTCGCCCGCCCCAGTACCGGACCTGCCTGGTCGACCCCCACCGCGAGCACCTGCGCCGACGCCGTACCGAGGAGTCCGGGGTCCCGGTCAAGCACCCCTTCGAGGAGATCCGTGCTCTCGGCTGCACCGGCAGCCTCAACCTCCTGCACGAGTACCTCAACCAGGGCCGCCACGAGAGCGACCGGATCACGCCCTCCCCGCGCCGCCTCACCTCCTGGATCACGACCCGGCCCGGGAACCTGTCCGACAAACGGCGGGAGCATCTGGGTCAACTCATCGCGGACTGACCGGAGATGACCGCCCTGGCTCGACTCGTGCACGACTTCGCCCAGCTCATGGGCGAGCGCCGCGGAGGCGACCTCACCAACTTCCTGCGCTTCTTCCTCTTCGGCCAGGGCGAGGTCGACCCGTCACCCGCGAGGTCCTCCGCGAGGCCGAACCCGACCGGGCCCGCCGACCCCGTGTCCACGGCGGATGAGCCGGGCGAGCACTGCGCGACGAGGCGGGCCGGGCCTTCGACCGGACTGGAACCACCACCCTGCGCGACATCAGCTACCGGCATGAGGCCGGCGGGTGAGCGGGCCTGCGGCCGGATGCGCCGGATGCCGCTTGTACTGCCAGATCAGCCCAGCAGTGCGCTCAAAGAACCGTCGGTGGTGTGCTGTTCCCGGCGCATCGTGCCCCGGGCCAGGTGTACCAGCTCTTCTGGCGTGAGGTCGGTGAGCGTGCGATGGAAGTGTGCGATGAGGTCGCTCGCGGCCCCGGACAGTGCCGCGTCGTCGTTGGGGCGGGCGGGCAGTCCGTCGCCGTCCAGCAGGAGTGCCTGGAGAACTGCGTACAGATGGGCGGAACCGGCCTCGCGGACCGTGAGCGAGAGGTGCGCCGAGGCGCTGCCCCCCGTGGTTTCGGCCCTATGCGCGAACCCGCGCGGTACGTAGAGGACTTCACCCTGCCGCAGAACCACGTCCAGCAACGGCTCGCCCGGGTCGCCGTCCACGCGCTCGGGCTGCCAGTTCCCGTCGGACGGTCCCGGATACACACGCCACCGCTTCGAGCCATGCATCTGCACGGCCAGCACGTCGGTGTCGTCGCGGTGCACAGGACGGCCCTGCGTTCCCGGCGGGGTGAGGAAGAAGAACGCCTCCACCTGGCGTTGAAGGCACTCCGCGAGCCCGTCGGCCAGTTCCCGTACACCTGCGTGCCACTGGTCGACGTACCGCAGAAGGAGTGTCGCTCCCTCCTCGGCGATCAGTCGGCGTACCGCCCCGGCATCCACGTAGCGGTCGTCGATCCTGCCCAGGACGACGCGGGGGGAACAGTAACGCTCTTCCGGTACAGGGCCGTCCTCGTGCACGAGCGTCGCATAGGGGATGGTGAGGAGCCCCGCATCCAGGATCCTGTCCAGCTCGGCGACCGTCAGCACCTCCATCGGGGGCGTACGGGGGTGCAGTACGGCGGGTGTACGGCACCACAGGATGTGGTGAAATGCCTGCTCGTCGTCCACATATCGTTCAAGCCAGTCCATCGTTGCCTCTCCACGCTCCATGCCGTCGGCCCGATCAGACGGTCTGACGGTTGCTGTACGCACGTGGCCGTGCCTGGCCGATGACATCCTCCGGGGTGACTGCATCGAGCTGCGCGCGCAGATGGTCCAGGAGATCGGCGGCGGTGTGCAGCAGGGCGTCATCGTCCAGTGGACGGCCCGGCAGGGCCAGGCCGTCGACGACCCGCGCCAGCAGAGCGGTGCGCAGATGTTCCGCACCGGCTTCCCTCACGACCACCGTCAGATGGGCCGACGAGGAGTCGCCCACGGCCATGGCGGTGTGCGCGAAGCCTCTCGGTACGTACAGCACTTCACCGGGCTCAAGGACCGTGTCCAGCAGTGGCGCTCCCGGATTCTCCTCGCGGACCGGCGCCCAGTCGCCGTCGGCCGGCCCCGCGTACACCTGCCAGTGCTTGGCGCCGCTGAGCTGAATGGCCAGCAGGTCCCCGTCGTCCCGGTGCACCGGACCTCGGCGGCCGGGAAGGCTCAGGAAGAAGAACGCCTCGACGAGTCGGCCGAGCCGCTCGGCGACGCTCCTTGTGAGCTCACGCACCGGGGGATGCCATTGGTCGATGTAACGGAACTGCAGGGTCGCCCGTTCCTCATCGATCAGTCGTCGGACCGCCGCTGCGTCAACGTACCCCTGGGCAGGGCTCCCGGTGATGACGCGCGTCGGACAGAAACGCTCGTCGGCGATGCTCCCCTGAGCGGTGTACAGGCCGACATACGGAACGCGCAGCAGCCCCGCGTCGAGGAGCGCGTCCACGTCCGAGAGTGTCAGCACCTCCAACGGCGGGTCCTGCGGCCGCAGAAGCACCGGTTCCTTCCGCCAATACGTACCCAGGAGCTGCTCCACGTTCGGTACGCACCGTTCCAGCCAGTCCATTGTTCCGTCCCTCTCTGAGCGGACCCGCCGGTGTGAGTACCGGCGGGTCCCGGACGCGCTTGCGCGCACTCGCGTGCGCGTCGGTCAGCCGATCACATGACGTCGGGGTAGCAATCCCCGCACCCGGCCTCGATCTTCTGGTCCGAGGTCGGGGACGCGGCGGCATCCCCGACAGACGGCACGAAGAACGCCCCTCCGGCAACGGCGAGCGCCGCCACGCTCAGCGCGGCACGCTTGGAGATCTCCGCACGCTTCGACGGCTCTACGGCCTGGGAATACGACATGACCACTCCTTTCCCCGGCAGCGGTTTCCGCCGCGCCCGGGTGTTCACTCGGCCCCGGTTCCGAGGCCGAGACAGATCTTGCGTCGGCCCACGTACGGAGGAGAAGCAGTACTGACGTGTTCCATACGCCGCTTACGGATCTCTAATGCGCCCTCTCCTCCTTGGCACTCCAAAAGCGTTTCGCAATTTTTCCCTGGTCAGAGGCTTGTTCATGGATGTGGCTGCCTGATGTTGCGTCAGGTGCGGGATTGGCGTGCCCGTAGTTCGAACGATGGGTTCGCGTACCGGTGCCGCCTCGGGCAGGGCAGCGTTCGGGGGTGATCGAAGATCCTGTAACTGGGTTGTGGGCGGCGGAACTTGAGGACCTTCTACTGCGGGTCGGCGCGAGACCCCTCTTCGCGACGCCACCATGGGCGCCCCCCCTGGTGAAGCTGATCACCAACAACCTGCGCCGGCCCGGGATGACCGCGCCCAGAGCGCCGGCCTCTTCCGCGACCTGCTCGCCCACCACTACGCCGGCGAACAGGTCTCCTGTGCACCGTCCGTAGAGGCCCCTGCCAGCACCTGGGGGAAGAATCCGTACGCCGCTTGAAGGCTCCCCAGGAGGCAGGCACACTCCCGGATCCCCGGGACGTCCAGATCGCCCGCCTGAAGTTCGACAACGACACGCTCAGGGCCCGCACAGTCCGCCAGAACGCGACGATCGGGGACCTGACCGCGTTCAAAACTATCGCGCTGTCTCGCATCGCCGCGCAGCACGAGGAGATCGCCCGCCTGCGCAGCCCGCGGCACGACGCGGGTACGCCGCTTGCCGCCCGCCTTGCGACCGTCCCCCGGGACGGCCGGACCATCGGATCCTGCAGCTGACCCCACCGCGAAGCTCAATGCTCTGCTACGAACGCGATGATCTTCCATAACGCTCCGGACATCGCGGAGATCGTGCGCCAGCTCCAGGAGAAGGGCCAAGAGACCCATCACGCCAGGAGGGTGCGCCAGCGGTCGGCCGACTCCATCATGTCCTCGACGACTCGCTCCAGGAACGTCCCCACCTTGGCCAGCCGCTGCCCCACGGGCGTTTCCAGCCCGAGCGTCTCGGCCGCCGCCATCGCGGCCTGCGCCGACTCGAGCGTCTGCCGCGAGCTGATCACGATCGAGTGGTACCAGGCGTCGTCGTCGACCACGTAGATGTCGCGACGCCGCTGCGGATCGCGCTCGCGCCGGACATATCCCTGCTGGACCAGGAAGTTCACGGCCACGGAGACGGAGGCCGGGCTGACCTTCAGCCTGCGGGTCAGCTCGGCTGCGGTGCGCCTGCCGTCCTCGGACAGCAACAGGTCGACGTGCACACGCGCTGTCATCCTCGGCATCCCCGACCTGACCGCCAGCTCGATGATCTCCTCTTCCATCGTGCCGCCCGGCACTCCGGCCGCGCGTGGGGGTGCCGGTGTGCCGCGCTGCGCCCGCTGGGCCGTCGCCCGGTGCGCCTGCTGGGGCCGGTAGCCGCCGGGGCCGCCGTTGCGTGCGACCTCCCGGCTGATCGTCGAGGTCGGCCGGTCGAGCCGCCTGGCGATCTCGGCATAGGAGAGCCCGTCGGCGAGTCCGGCCGCGATGCGCTGGCGGTCCTGCTGGGTCAACCGTCCTCCTGGCATGCCACCAGTATTGCCTTCGCCTCCATTCATTGCAACGTAGCATTGCATTCGAACCCAGCGTCATTGCATCAATTTACCGCCATCTACCTGCGCAGACACCTTTCGGGCGATTGACGGTATTCCGAATGCAACGTAGCTTTCGATATGCGTCAAACACGTAATGTCGCGAGATGAGGAATGGCCATGAGCGAATCCCTCCACACCGTCACGACGCTGCCGACGGAGCGTCGGCCCGGCTGCCCCTTCGACCCGCCGGCAGAGCTGATCGACGCCCGCCGGCACGGCCCCATCAGCCGCTACACCCACCCCGGCGGGAAGCCCGGCTGGCTGATCACTGGATACGACCTGGTCAGGTCGATCCTGGCCGACTCGCGGTTCAGCTCGCGCAAAGAGCTCCTGAACGTGGTCGACTTCGAGATCCCTCCGGCGCCGCCCGGCGAGTTCCTCCTCATGGACGAACCACAGCACGGGCGCTACCGGAAACCACTGGTGGGCAAGTTCACCGCACGGCGGATGCGACTGCTCACCGAACGCATCGAGCAGATCACCACCGACTGCCTGGACGCCATGGAGAAGACCGGGCCGCCGGCGGACCTGGTGACCGCGTTCGCCAAGCCCATCCCCACCATCATCATCTGTGAGCTGCTGGGGGTGCCGTATCAGGACCGGGACTCCTTCCAGGAACAGATCGACAAGTTCATGAACGGGGAGACGAGCGACGAGGACCTGATAGCGGCCTACACCGCGACCCAGAACTACCTCGCACAGCTGGTGGCCGCCAAGCGAGCGAACCCCACCGACGACGTGCTCAGCGAACTCACCGACAGCGACCTGACCGATGAGGAGCTGCAGGGGATCAGCCTGATCCTGCTGGCGGCCGGGTTCGACACCACCGCGAACATGCTGTCCCTCGGCACCTTCGCGCTGCTGCAGAACCCGGCGCAACTGGCCGCACTGCGCGCCGACCCCGCGCTCACCGACCAGGCCGTGGAAGAGCTGCTGCGGTATCTGAGCGTCGCCAAGACGTTCATGAGGACGGCGCTGGTGGACGTCGAGGTGGGCGGCCGGACCATCGAGGCCGGCACGACGGTCGTCCTGTCGTACAACACCGCCAACCGCGACCCCGAGCGCTTCACCGATCCCCACGTGCTCGACCTCCACCGGCAGGACGGCGGGCACCTGGCCTTCGGCCACGGCACCCACCTGTGCCTGGGCCAGCAGCTGGCCCGCATCGAAATGCGGATCGCCCTCTCCGCGCTGATCAACCGCTTCCCCACGCTGCGCCTGGCCGTACCGGCCGAAGAAGTCGGCCTGCGCCCGGAGACCGCGGACATCTACGGGGTGAAGAGCCTCCCGGTCACCTGGGACGTGTGACCGCGAACCGGTGACGCGTGAGTTCGCGTACGGTCGCCCGCCACCGCTGTGGTTGCTCGCCTGCGGTGATCGCGCCCGCGTCGCCCTCGCCGCCGGCGAACTGGACCCGGTCAACGGCCGGGCCCGACCGTCCCACCGACGCGCCGAGGAGATCTTCAACGAGCTGACCGAACCCGCGCCATGCTCGCCCGACCGGACTTCGTCGCGATCCCTCGGAAGTCCCTCGGACAGCGCTGAAAGCCCCTGAAAGGTCCCAGGAGCGGAGGAGCGGAGGAGCGGCGGACGCCTCTGAGCTGGGTCCGATCCGATCAGGTGCCATCGGTCTCCGTGCGCCGCCCCCCCCGACTGTCGTGAGGCAGGAGGTGGTGCCGGTTGCAGCGTGGGAGGTCGGCGGGCCGCGGGACAGGGTGAGTGACAGCCGGGCAAACCAGTCATCGCGACGGGGTGGAACGCTGCCTCCGAAAGGGGGGCAACCTGCTGCCCTGGTACATCGTGATCGAGAAAGTGCTGGCCGCCGAGTACGCGCGGCTGGGTGTGATCACCGACGCGGAGGCCCGCGCACTGGGCCGGGCGCTGCACACGGCGGACGCCGAGGCGCTCGTGGCCGATCCGCAGGCCGACATGTCGGACATCACCTTCGCCCTGGAGCGGTACGTCGAGCAGCGGCTGCCCCATCCGATTCCGTCCTGGCACGTGGACCGGAGCCGCAACGACCTCCAGGCCACTGCCCAGTTGATGTTCGGGCGGCACGAGCTGACCGGCGTCTCGGACATGCTGCTGGACTTCGGTGCGGCCGTGCACCGGCTGGCGGAGTCGAGCCGTGAACCGCCCATGCCAGGTCACACGCACTTCCAGGCGGCGCAGATCATCACCCCTGGGTACTACCTGGCGGCCGTCTCCGAACAGGTCCTGCACACGCTGCGCCGGCTGCTCTCGACCTACGACGGACTGGATGCCTGCCCGTTGGGCTCGGGCGCCATGGCCGGCCAGGAACTGGCCTGGGACCGCGACCGGATGGCGCGGCTGCTGGGCTTCCAGCGGTCCCAGCCGGTCGCGCTGACCGGAATCGCCTCACGCGGCTGGGTGGCCGAGGTGACCGCCGGCATGGGGGTCCTCGGCGTGGCGCTGAGCCGGTTCGCCATCGACCTGCTGACGTGGGGCAGCAGCGGGTTCGGCTTCATCGACCTGCCGGACGAGCTGTGCGGGATCTCGTCGGCCAGGCCGCAGAAGAAGAACTTCCCGGTGCTGGAACGCATCCGGGGGCGTACGGCGCACCTGCCCACCTACCACCTCGACGCGGTACTGGGCCGGCGGAACACCCCGTACACCAACCTCGTGGAGGTCGGCAAGGAGGCTGGGGCGAACCTGGCGACCGCCTACGCCACGCTTCGGAGCGTGCTCCGGCTGTTCACGGAGGTCGTCGACCGGCTGGCCTTCCGCGCCGACCGGATGCGGGCCGCCTGCGAGCGGGAGTACCTCGGCGGTTTCGCCCTCGCCAACGCCCTCACCCTCCAGGAGGGAGTGCCGTGGCGGCGCGCGCAGGTGGTGGCAGGGGCGTACATCGTCGCGGCGATGGAGGCCGGTCTGTCGCCGGACAAGCCCGACCCGGACCTGCTGCGGAGCATCGCCGGTGAGCGCGGGTTCACCCTCACCGATCCCGCCTCGGCGCTGAGCGCCGTACGGGACGTCGACGCGGGCCTGCGCCGGCCGGCTTCCGCGGGGTCCGCGCACCCGGACGCCACCACCGCCGTCCTGCGTGAACAGGAGGGCGAGTACGCACGGCTGCGCGCGGAGTGGGCGCGGCGGGCCGCCCTGGTGAGCGCCGGCCTGGCGGAAACGGACACCGGCGTCATCTCTGCGACGGCCCCGCTGCGCAGCTGCCTGGCTAGGCTGCGGGCATGAGCGACCTGTACGCCGTGGACCTCGCCCTGGACCTCCGGGCCTCCGCGCCGAGCGCCGTGCTCGCCGATCTGCGATGGCATCTCGGCATCGAGGACGCGGCGGACGGCCCGGCGGATGACACGACAGACGAGATCGGTGACATGTTCCCCCTGCTCGCGGCACGCGGGCCCGCGGCGCGCATCGGCGGAGTCCTGGTCGGTGAGCTGGCCCGGACTGCCGACGGATGGTCCCTGACAGCACGTCAAGAGGTGCACGCCGAATCCCTGCCCGAGCTGGACGCACTGGCGGTGCGGCTTGCGCGGAATTCCGGCACCGAGGGGGTCATCGGGCAGATCCGCTTCTACGAGGAAGATGTCCCCGATCTCCTGGTCAGCAGGGCGGGAGAGCTGGTGAAAATGGCTCTGGCTCCCACGGGAGAAGCATCCGGCTGACCGATCGGCAATCGGCGCAGTCCTTCAGGAGACGCCGAACTGCCCTTCCGGATCGGGGTCGTCCGGCAGTCGGCGTCGCCTTCGATGCTGTCGCAGAACTCAGTCCTCGCTCTTGCGCCAGTCCTTCGTGGGCCGGCCCTCTTCGTCCCATCGGCGGTCCGCCAGCACGGTCGGACCGTCGTCGGCGGGTCTATGGGTTCATGCCTGTCAACCCCGTGATCACGGGTGCAATGGCAGCGAACCCCCTGTGACACGCGCGTGACAGCCGGACGCAGAGACACCGGACCACATCATGGGAGACGATCTCGTTCGGTCCGTCCTCGGGAAAGGTTCTTCATGTCCGATCGCGCCTACGGAAACCGCGGTTCTCTGCTCGCGGTGAGCGACCTTCACGTCGGGATGGCGGACAATCGCCCCATCGTCGAGTCCCTGAGGCCGGATTCGGACGAGGACTGGGTCATCGTCGCCGGTGATGTCGCGGAGAAGGCCGAGGACGTGGAGTGGGCGCTGCGGCTGCTCGCGGGCCGGTACGCCCGGGTGATCTGGACCCCCGGGAACCATGAGCTGTGGACGACCAATCACGACCCGGTCCAACTGCGGGGCCGGGAACGCTACGAGCATCTGGTCGAGCTGTGCCGGAGCCTCGGGGTGTCCACTCCGGAGGACCCGTATCCGCTGTGGCCCGGCCCCGAAGGGCCGGTGGCCGTAGCGCCCGTGTTCCTGCTGTACGACTACAGCTTCCGGGCGCCGGGCACGACGACCAAGGAGGAGTCCCTGGCATACGCGCACGAGACGGGGGTGGTGTGCACCGACGAGTTCCTGCTGCACCCCGACCCGTACCCGAGCCGTGACGCCTGGTGCCGGGCGCGAGTGGCGGAGACCGAGCGGCGTCTCGCCGCACACGATCCGGAGATTCCGCTGGTCATCGCCAGTCACTGGCCCCTGGTTCGCGAACCGATGGCCGTCCTGACGTATCCCGAGTTCGCCCAGTGGTGCGGCACGGAACTCACCGCCGACTGGCACCGGCGCTTCAATGTAGCGGCCATGGTCTACGGCCATCTGCACATCCCCCGTACAACCTGGTACGACGGGGTGCGCTTCGAGGAGGTCTCCATCGGTTACCCAAGGGAATGGCGCAAGCGGGGCCACCCCAAAGGGCTCCTGCGGCGGATCCTCCCGTACGACGACGGCGTCACCGGGACGGGGCCGGTCAGCGATGGCCCAGCACGTTGATCACCCGGCCGTTGGGGTCGCGGACGAAGAAGCGGCGTACGCCCCATTCCTCGTCGTGCAACGGGTACACGATCTCCGCGCCGCCCTCCTGCATGGCGGTGTAGGCCGCGTCCACGTCCTCCACCTCCATGCTCATGTCCGGTGTGACCGGGGCGGTTGCGTCGGCCTCCATGATGCTGATCTGGGCCGAGGGATGGGAGGGAGAGGCGAGCGTCATGATCCAGCCGTGGTTCATGACCTCCTGGAGGCCCAGCAAGCCGTAGAACTCCGCGTTCCGCTTCATCGCGGCGGCAACGGCGGCGTTGGCGTCGGCGTCCGATTCGACACCGGGGCCGGTGGTGGTCCGAATGTTGGTGACGATCCTGCGGACGGACATCGGCAACTCCTGTCTCGGGACTGACCACCCGGCCCCGTCGCGGGTCAGATGACCGGTGGCCGTCCCAGTTTCGTCATCCGCCACACCGTGCGCCACCGCATGGGCTGCCGCCGCCCGCACGGCGTACGGACCCCCTCGGCGAAGCCGCCGGCCCAGGCGCGCAGCCCCGTCGCCGACCGGGTGCGGGCCACGGTCAGGAGGGTCCAGGTGCCCAGGTAGGCCGGGACCAGGGGGAGGGGAAGATTGCGGCGGGCCAGCCAGACCCGGTTGCGGGCCGTCATCCGGTAGTAGACGGAGTGCCTGGCCGGGGAGGTCTTGGGGTGCTGGAGCAGCAGATCGGGCTCGTACAGGATCTTCCAGCCCGCGTCGAGCGCCCGCCAGGACAGGTCCGTCTCCTCGTGGGTGAAGAAGAACTCCGCGGGCCAGGGCCCCGTCTGGGCGAGCATCTCCATGGAGAGGGCGTGGCCGCCGCCCAGGAACGCCGTGACCGGGCCGCGCCGCATCGGGTCGGCGGCGCGCAGGCGCGGGACGTGGCGGCGCTGGGTCTCGCCGTGCTCGTCGGCGATCCGGAAGCCGACGATGCCGAGCCGCGGGTCGGCGGCGTACAGCTCCTGGACCTTGCGGAACACCCCGCCGTCGACCAGGAGCCCGTCGTCGTCGAGCTCGATGACGACATCCACATCGCCGAACTCGGCCAGCTTGCGCAGGGCGACGTTACGGCCACCGGGGCAGCCCAGGTTCTCGTCGAGTTCGATCGCCGTCACACCACCGGACAGGTCGGACAGACCGGGAAACGCGGAGAAGTCCGGGAGCGGTGAGCCGTTGCCCACGACGACGAGCCGGGCCGGCCGGACGTCCTGTCCGGCCACCGAGGCCAGCAGGGCCTCGACCTGCTGCGGGCGATCGCCCATGGTGACGATGGATACGGCGATGCGCGGTCGGGACACGGTAGGCACTCCTGGTCTCGCTGGGTGCCCGCGATCGTAGCCGCAACTCTTCGTCGCCCGATGTTCAGCCGATCGTCGCTGCCGTGTCGTGCCCCGTGACTCCTCGTCGGGGGAGGCCTCGCCCGTCAGCCGGGTGCGCGGGCCTGGCTGGGGACTGATCCGAGGGTGCCGAACAGGCGCTCGCCACGGTCCTCGGCCATGTCGAGCGTGGCCAGCACGGCAGGGGTCGAGATGCTCGGCAGTACGTAATGCAGAAGGACCGAGATCCGTCGCCCCAAGTCCTCGCGCTTACACAGGGCTTGAGACATCACCTGAATGCCGGAGAAGGAACCCGCCAGCATTTCGGCGGTCTCGCGGGCGTCGACGTGCGGCAGGAGTTCGCCCTGGTTCTTCGCGGCGGTCAGCAGGTGTTCGAGCCGGTCTATCCAGGCACGGAAGGGGGTGCCCCGGTCGAGGCCTTCAACCGCCTGATCCATGGCCAGCCCGACGCTGGCGCGTACCAGTGGCTCATGCCGGATCCGGTGGGCGAGCAGCATGCCCTGATCGACCAATTCCTGAAGCTTCGTCAGCTGGGCGGGAAGCGGATCGCTGTCCAGCTGTACGTCCATCACCCCGAGTGCAAGGTCTTCCTTCGAGGTGAAATGGAAGTAGAGCGCACCTTTTGTCACTCCGGCCCGCGCAAGAATTTCACTGATGGTGGCGCTGCTGTAACCGCGTTCGTCGAAGACGGCGGCGGCCGCCACCAGGATTGACCGTCGAGTCTGGATCGCGCGCGCCTGCTGTGCCATCAGCTACGAGTCTCTCTCAGTCGTGGCGTGGTCAGCGCCACTGGGATAAGGCTGGATAGGAAAACCGGACTGTCAGTATCTTACTGCGAGGGCGGCCCGCCCTCCCGGTATGGATCCTCTGGGAGGAAGATTCATGGTTCAGCTCACCTCGCACAGCGCATCGGTGTCCGTCGAGGGCGCAGGCGCCGCTGAATTCACCGTAATCCCCGGAGAGGGCGGGACGGCGTCCGGGGGCAGACATGGGGAGGCGGACTTCCCGAGACACCTGGTTCACCGGTCCGATGCCGAGGATGTCTTTCCCACCGGCTGGACCCCGCAGACCGACACCCAGTTCTCGGTATCGGCCCGTTGGCCGCATGCGCACCGTTTCTTCGCCCCCGTGTCGGGCCGCTACCAGGACCCGCTGCTGATCGCGGAGACCATGCGGCAGACGACGATGCTCCTGGGGCATGCGGCGTTCGACGTCCCGGTCGGGGACCAGTTCGTGATGTGGGAGCTCGCGTACGTCTGCGAGCCCGATCGGCTGCTCCTGGGCGAGGCACCCTGGGACATCACGGTGGATGTGTCCTGCTCCCGGATCCGGCGGCGAGGCCGGAGCATCGGCTCCATGCATGTCGAGCTGCTCCTGCACCGGCTCGGCACCGTCCTCGCCAGAGGCGGAGGGCGTATCAGCTGCACCTCGGCCAAGGCGTACGACAGGCTGCGGGGCGACCGGCAGGACGTGATCGGCGCCCCGATACCCCTCCTGCCCGCCGTCGCACCGGCCGAGGTGGGCAGGAGAGATGAACGCGATGTCGTACTGGCACCGGGTTTGCAGCGGAACGTCTGGCAGCTGCGGCTCGACACCGCGCATCCGACATTGTTCGCCCGGCCCAACGACCATGTGCCGGGCATTGTGCTGCTGGAAGCGGCCCGTCAGGCGGCCGTCGCCGTCACCCCCGGCCATGACTTCCTCCCGGCATCGGTGAAGACCGACTTCCTCCGGTACGTGGAGCTCGACCGACCCTGCTGGATCGAGGCCCGTCCCGTCCCGGCCGGAGACCGCAGTACGACCGGAGTGCACGTCTCGGCGATCCAGGACGGCGAGCCGGTCTTCACCTGCATCCTCGGCTCCCCGAGCGGCCTGCACGGCACAGCCGGGAATCAGGGGAGCCGGCCGGACGACCGGCAGAATGACCAGTCATGACACTGCGCATACTCATCACCGGCGCGACCGGTTTCATCGGCAGCCATGTGGTGGCCGCGGCCACGGCCACCCCCGGTGTCCGGCTGCGGCTGATGACCCACCGGACAGCTCTCACCGCAACGGCAGGTGCGGGGCCCGGCATCGAGACGGTGTACGGGGACCTCGCCGACCCCGCGACGCTGCGCGGCAGCTGCGAGGGCATCGACGCGGTGATCCACTGCGCCTCACGGATCGGCGGCGACGAACCGGCCGCCCGGTCTGTAAATGATCAAGGAACCCGTGCCCTGGCCGAAGAGGCGGCTCGCTGCGGAGTCACCCGGATCGTCCACCTGAGCACGGCATCCGTCTACGGCCGGGGCCCGTTCACCCGGCTGCGGCCCGGACAGGCCGAGCCGGCCCCGGCCTCGGCCACCAGCCTGACCCGCGCCGCCGCCGAACAGCACGTCCTGGCGGCCGGCGGCGTCGTCGTGCGTCCGCACATCGTGTACGGGGCCGGGGACCGATGGGCCGTGCCCGGCCTGGTCGCGCTCGTCCGGCAGCTCTCGGCCGGACTGACCGGATGCGAGGCACGGCACTCGATGATCGACGTACAGACGCTGGGGCGGGCGCTGCTGGGTGCGGCCCTGTCCCCGAAGGAGCCGGCCGGGGTCTACCACGTCAACCACCCCGAACCGGTGAGCTGTTCGCAGCTGCTGTCCACGGTCGTCGACGAGCTGCGGCTGCCCTGGGGAGCCACCGGCATCGATGTGGACACGGCCCGCGAGCGGCTCGCCGACGTCCCGTACGCGCTGCACCACCTCGGCATGCTCGCCGTGGACCACTGGTTCACCGACGAACGGGTCGGCCAGGACTTCGGCTGGGAGCCGGGCGAAGGGTTCGCGACCGCGTTCGCCCGGCACGCGCCGTGGTACCGCCGGCACCTCAGCGGCTGACGGTGCCGAGGCGCCCCCTCGTCAGGCCTCGATCCGGGTACCCGTACCGCTCACCCGCACCCGCGTGTCGCCCGACCGCAGTTCGACCGTGAGTGTGCCGGGGCGGCCCATGTCCTCGCCCTGGTGGAGGGTGAGGACAGCGGTGTCCGGGACGAGGCCCAGGGTGCGCACATAGGCGCCGAAGGCGGCCGCCGCCGCGCCCGTGGCGGGGTCCTCCACCACGCCGCCGACCGGGAACGGGTCGCGGACGTGGAAGACGTCCGGCGCCGCCCGCCACACCAGCTGCAGGGTCGTCAGGTCCAGTCGGCGCATCAGGGCTTCGAGGCGCGCGAAGTCGTAACCGAGGTCGGCAAGCCGCTCACGGGTCGCGGCAGCCAGCACCAGGTGGCGGGCGCCCGCGAAGGCGATCCGGGGTGGCAGGGCAGGGTCGAGATCGGCGGCCGGCCAGTCCAGGGCGGCGAGCGCCTCCGCCAGGTCGTCCGGGGCGATGTCCATGACGTCCGGTTCGACGCTGGTGAGCGTGGCTCGGAGTTCGCCGCCCTCCTGGGCGACGGTGACCGGGACCGTACCTGCGAGGGTGCTGAACACCAGATCGCCGGGGCCGTCGCGCTCGGCGAGTGCGAGGGCCGTCGCCACCGTGGCGTGGCCGCAGAACGGGATTTCGGCCTTCGGGCTGAAGTAGCGGATCGTGTATCCCCGGGCGGCCGACAGCCCTTCGTCGCCCGGCTCGTCCCGCCCGGTCAGAAAGGCCGATTCGCTGTAACCCAGCTCCGCCGCGACGGCGAGCATCGCCGCGTCGTCGAGACCGGACGCATCAAGGACGACACCTGCCGGATTGCCGCCCTCCGGGTCGGCGGAGAAGGCGGTGTAGCGCAGGATCTCGGTACCTGAATTCTGGCTCATGCCGCAGGCCAACCCTGCCGCGGCCCGGGGTATTCCCGCTCCGGCCGGCCGGAGGATGCCCCGAGCCGCGGTTGCCCGGCTCAGTGGCAGTTCTTGGTGCCCTTGCTCGACTTCGTCCAGGAGCAGGAGTCCTGGAGCTTGCCGTTCGGCTTGATCAGCCGGGCCTTGTCACCGGTGTTGTTCCAGACGTACGAACCGCGGTCGCCCGCATCACGGGTGAGGTGATGCGGGCAATCATTTGCGGCGCCAGTGGCAGTTGTACCAACGCCGATACAGTGCCGAAGGGTGCCGTTGTTCCGGTGTTGCCCTTCAGCTTTTGACGTCCTTTGGGGCCGGGGGCCCCGGACTCCGGCCTGCCGCGACGTGGCACCGGAACGGCTTCCTCGGGTTCCTGCTTCGCAGGCCCCTGCCGCACCGCAAGATGCGGTCTTACATGGGCCTCCACAGGCGTCACTTCCCGCCCGCCCGGCGGTAGGCCTGCCGGCGCCGTCGACTGACACGGTAACGCTGACAACGGTTCCGCATGGTTTCCGGCGGGATGGGCTGCAGCACACCCGAACCAGCGTTGTTCCGGGCGTCTGTTCGTTTCGTGGGTGGGGTGGCCGGACTCGTGGCTGTGGGCCCCGTCAGCCGCGGCCCACGTACGGCATCGCCGTCGCCAGTACCGTCGCGAACTGCATGTTCGCCTCCAGGGGCAGCTCCGCCATATGGAGCACCGTCCGGGCCACGTCCGCCGCCGCCATCACCGGCTCCACCGCCAGTTCACCATTGGCCTGAAGGGTGCCGGTCCGCATCCGCTCCGTCATGTCCGTGGCGGCGTTGCCGATATCGATCTGACCGCAGGCGATCCGGTACGGACGGCCGTCCAGGGACAGCGACTTCGTCAGGCCCGTCATGGCGTGCTTGGTCGCGGTGTAGGCGACCGAATGCGGGCGTGGTGCGTGGGCGGAGACCGAGCCGTTGTTGATGATCCGGCCGCCCTGCGGGTCCTGCGCCTTCATCAGCCGGTACGCCGCCTGCGCGCAGAGGAACGCGCCCGTCACATTCACGTCCACCACCGAGCGCCAGTCCTCCACGGACAGGTCCTCGACCGGGACGGAACGCGGGCCGAACGTACCCGCGTTGTTGAAGAGCAGATCGAGTCGGCCGAAGCACTCCCGTGCCGAGGAGAAGAGCGCGTCCACGTCCTCGGGGCGTGACACATCGGTGGGGACGGTGATCACCCGGGCGTTCTCCCCGGCCAGCGCGGCGGTCTCGGTGAGGGGTTCCGGGCGCCGGCCCGCGAGAGCCACCGACCAGCCGGCGCCGGCCAGGGCGAGAGCCACCGCGCGGCCGATTCCGGATCCCGCGCCCGTCACGACGGCCGTCTTCGAGTCGGAATTCAACAGTTTGTTGCTCATGGGGCCGCAGCGTACGCCCTGCCGTCCCGCGGGCCGCGTGGGGCCACACGGGGTCAGGACGGCGTATGCGGCGGCGGGTTCACGTCACGGAGGGCCGGGCTTGATGATCATGGTCTCCGTCGCGTATGCGCACTTTGTCGTGGGCATCCATTCCCGCTGTATTCCTTATCCGCGCGACGCCGGAGCGACGCGAACACGACAGCCGCTCGATGTGCTGGTCCGGTGCACTGTCCGAGTGCACCACCAGCCAGGGGAGGGACAGATGACGCACTCATCGCACCAGCAGGAGACGCGCGACGCCGCCAGGCATGTCGGACGCCGCCGCTTCCTCACCGCCACCGGTACCGCTGCCGCGCTGGCCTTCTCGGTCAATCTGCCGGCCGCGGGCACCGCGAGCGCCGCCGAGCTGGACGGCCGGAGGATCGGCGAGGACCCGTTCACCCTCGGCGTCGCCTCGGGCGACCCGCAGCCCGACTCGGTCCTGCTGTGGACGAGACTCGCACCACGCCCGTACGAGACCGGCAGCGGACTTCCCCAGTCCCGTATCGAGGTGAGCTGGGAACTCGCCCGCGACGAGCGCTTCTCCCGCATCGTCCAGCGAGGGTCGGCCGCCGCCCACCCGGAGTTCGACCACAGCGTCCACATCGAGGTCAAGGGCCTCGAAGCGGACCACGTCTTCTACTACCGCTTCCGCACCGGTACGTGGATCAGCCCCGCCGGCCGGACCCGCACCGCGCCCGCCCCCGACGCCCGCAACAGCGCGCTGCGCCTGGCCGCCGTCTCCTGCCAGGCCTACCACGACGGCTACTTCACCGCGTACAGGCACCTCGCCCAGGAGGACGTCGACGTCGTCTTCCACCTCGGCGACTACCTCTACGAGTACGCCGTCAACGCGACCGGCGGAGCCCGTAACTACACGGACCGCAAACTCCCCGCCCACTTCAACCGGGAGACGGTCACGCTGGAGGACTACCGGCTGCGGTACGGCCTCTACAAGTCCGACCCCGATCTGCGCGCCGCCCACGCCGCGCACCCCTTCGTCGTCACCTGGGACGACCACGAGACCGAGAACAACTACGCGGGCGACATCCCCGAGAACGGCGTACCGCCGGAGGAATTCCTGCTGCGGCGCGCCGCCGCCTACCGGGCGTACTGGGAGAACCAGCCGCTGCGCACCCCGCAGCAGCCGACCGGCCCGGACATGAAGCTCTACCGGCGCCTGCAGTTCGGAAGCCTCGCCCAGTTCGACATCCTCGACACCCGTCAGTACCGCAGCGACCAGGCCTACGGTGACGGCTGGCACAGGCCCGGACCGGAGTCCGAGGACCCCTCGCGCACCCTGACCGGCGCCACCCAGGAGCGCTGGCTGCTCGACGGCTGGCACGCCTCACGGGCCACCTGGAACGTCGTACCGCAGCAGGTCACCTTTGCTCAGCGGCGCGATGTCCCCACCGACGCCTATCTGCTCTCCATGGACGCGTGGGACGGCTACCCCGCCTCCAGGGACCGGATTCTGAAGGGGGCCGGGGCCGCCGGGATCGACAACCTGATGGTGCTGACCGGCGATGTGCACGTCGGCTACGGCTTCGACCTGAAGAAGGACTTCGACGACCCGTCGTCCCGCACCGTCGGCACGGAGATCGTCGCCACATCCATCACGAGCGGCAAGGACGGTACGGACAAGCCGGCCGGCTGGAACAACCAGATGCGGGCCAACCCGCACATGAAGTTCTTCAACGGCCGCCGCGGATACGCGCTCATCACGCTGGGCCTGAAGCAGGCGCGCGCCGACTACCGCACGGTGCCGGCCGTCACCACGCCCGGTGCGCCCGTGACGACGGCCGGATCGTTCGTCACGGAGGTGGGCAACCAGGGCCTCACGCCCGCGTAGGACCGACCGGCACATGGGGGGTGGGAGAAGGAGCGGGGCCGGGTGCGTGCCCGGCCCCGCGCCGCCGCCTTCCATCTGCCGGTCGGTCCAAGGCCCTTCTCGGACAGGTCCCGGTCAGAGGACGCCGTCGGCCGGGTAGCGGACGCCGATGCGGTCACGTACCGCGTCGAGCGTCCGCATCACGGCAAGGGAACCGTCCAGCGGCACCAGCGGCGACTCCGTCTCGCCCGCCCGCAGCGCCCGCGCCACCTCGGCCTGCTCGAACTGCATCCCGCGCAGCCCCTCGCCCGCCGCCCCCGCGGTGAACTCCTCCGGCTCGCGCCCCTCCCGGTGCAGCACGAACCGTTCCGGGTAGAAGAAGCCGCGCGGGAAGTCGATCCGCCCCTTCGTGCCCGTGACCGAGGCGGTCAGCGGCGTCTCCGCGACGATCGAACAGTTCAGCAGCGCCGAGGCGCCCGCCTCCGACCAGCCCAGCAGCATCGCGGTGTGCAGATCGACGCCCTCGGGGGAGAGCAGCGCGTCGGCCTGCACCCGGTCCGGCTCGCCCAGCAGCAGATGCGCGAACGACACCGGATAGACCCCGAGGTCCAGCAGCGCGCCGCCGCCCAGCGCCGGGTCGCGCAGCCGGTGTTCGGGACCGAAAGGACCCGCGAGCCCGAAGTCGGCCTGCACGGTACGGATATCGCCGATGGCGTCGTCCCGCACCAGCTCCGTCATGCGCCGGATGACCGGGTTGCAGTACGTCCACATGGCCTCCATCAGGAAGAGGCCGCGGTCCCGGGCGAGCTTGACCAGCTCGTCCGCCTCCCGCGCGTTGAGCGTGAACGCCTTCTCGCACAGCACGTGCTTTCCGGCCTCCAGACAGAGCGCGGCCGCCTCCCGGTGCGCCGAGTGCGGTGTCGCGACGTACACCACATCGACCTCGTCGTCGGCGGCGAGATCGGCCCAGCTACCGTACGCCCGGGGTATCCCGAACCGCTGCGCGAACGCCTTCGCCGCGGCGTCCGTACGGGATGCGACGGCCACCACCTCCGCGTCCGGCATCGACCGCAGGTCCTCGGTGAACGTCGCGGCAATACCGCCGGTCGCCAGCACGCCCCAACGCACAGCCCTGCTCATGCCTGTCATGCCTGCTCCCCAAAAAGGTCTCGACCTGTCCGGCTGAGCTGAGAGCATAGAGGCGGATTCAACGACATGGAGATGAGAATGCCGGAGAGCGGCGCAAGCCGGGCCCAGCAGGAACGTACACACATATCGACCACCCAGACCGTGGCCGCGGAGTCCGCGGCCACCGGCGCACCTCCCGGAAATCCGGCCGCCACCGACGCGGCCCGGCGCACCGGGCTCCTCGTCACCCTGGTCCTGGGCGGCCTCACCGCACTGCCGCCGCTCTCCATGGACATGTACCTCCCGGCCCTGCCCGCGGTCACCGAGTCCCTGCACGCCCCCGCCGCGACCGTGCAGCTCACCCTCACCGCCTGCCTCACCGGCATGGCGCTCGGGCAGGTCGTCGTCGGACCGATGAGCGACCGGTGGGGGAGGCGCCGGCCACTGCTCCTCGGCATGATCATCTATGTCGTCGCCACCGCGATCTGCGTCTTCGCCCCCACCACGGAACTCCTCATCGGCTTCCGCCTCCTGCAGGGCCTGGCCGGTGCTGCGGGGATCGTCATCGCCCGTGCCGTGGTGCGCGACATGTACGACGGAGTGGAGATGGCCAGGTTCTTCTCCACCCTGATGCTGATCTCCGGCGTCGCACCGATCGTCGCACCGCTGATCGGCGGACAGGTGCTGCGGTTCACCGACTGGCGGGGGATCTTCGCCGTCCTCACCGTCGTCGGCGTGGTGCTCACCCTGGTCGCCTGGAAGTGGCTGCACGAGACCCTGCCGCCGCACGACCGGCACACCGGCGGCATCGGCGACGCGCTGCGCACCATGCGCGGGCTGCTCGCCGACCGGGTCTTCACCGGCTACATGCTCGCGGGCAGCCTCGCCTTCGCCGCCCTCTTCGCGTACGTGAGCGCCTCGCCGTTCGTCGTGCAGGAGATCTACGGGGCCTCGCCGCAGACGTTCAGTCTGCTCTTCGGCGTCAACTCGGTCGGCCTGATCGTCGTGGGCCAGATCAACGGCAAGGTGCTGGTCGGCCGGATCAGCCTGGACAAGGCGCTCGCCTTCGGGCTCTCGGCCATCGTGCTGGCCGCGGCCGCGCTGCTGCTGATGACGTCCGGGGTCTTCGGGCACGTGGGCCTGGTCCCGGTCGCGGCCGGGCTCTTCGTGCTGATGTCGGCGATGGGGCTCGCGATGCCCAATACGAACGCACAGGCCCTGATGCGTACGAAGCACGCCGCCGGGTCCGCCTCCGCACTGCTCGGTACGTCGTCGTTCCTGATCGGCGCCGTCGCCTCGCCGCTCGTCGGGATCGCGGGCGAGGGGACGGCCGTTCCGATGGCTGTCGTGCAGCTGGTGTGCGCGGTGGGTGCGATGGCCTGCTTCCTGGGGTTGTGCCGGCCCTGGCAGCGGGTTTCGTAGCCGGGGCCGGGTTCAGCCCCGGGTCTCGCCGCTGATCAGGTCCGGTCCGAGGTGGCGGGAGGCGACGAAGACGACCGCCGGGTTGTAACAGCGGGGTCCGGTGCGGCGCGAGCGTGTTTCCGCAGGCCCGGTCGGACCGAGTGGTACGCCCGGGACTTGTCCGGCCGATCATGTGCGCAGCCGTACCCGGTGCAGAATCCCGTCAATCACCTGCCCAGCTCGTTCAGACGTACGCGCGTCGGTGCTTGGACTGGTGGCACCGTGCGGTTCGGGGGTTCAGTGGCGGTGTCCGGGCCAATGTGAGTCGTCCCAGCGTTCGGGGCCGGCGAGGCTGAGCAGTTGTATCTGGTGGAGTAGCTCTTCGGGGGCGCCGTGGGCCCGGAGCCGGGCGGGGGCATGACGCAGTAGCCAGGCTGTCAGCTCGGCGCACATGTCTTCCTCGTTGTGCCAGGTGCTCCAAGGGAGTTGATCTCCCCGAAGGTCGTACTCCCAGTAGGTCACGGCTTCGGCCAGGTGCTGGTCGGCCGTGGTGTGATTCTGTGCCTCCCAGGTGTGGAGCCAGGGGCTGAGCGTGGCGGATGCCTCGGCGGCCAGTGCGAGGACCTGGTACGCGGGCACGGCGGGGTCCGGCTCGGTGAGAGTGCGGGCCCACCAGGCGTGCAGAAATTCTCGTACTGCCGCGGCCTGTTCGGCGGGCCACTGCTGCCACTCGGCGCGGTGGAAGGTGCGTCCGGCTTCCTCCATGCCGAAGAGGGGTTCGATGAGGCCGGTGGTGAGGGCCGCGGCGAACTGGGGCAGGATCCGGCGGAGCACAGATGCCTTGTAAGTCCAGTCGGTGGCCTGCCAGGTGCGACGCAGAAGGTCGGGGTCCAGCACCGCGTCCGGCGCCTTCAGCTGCGCGAGGTCTTCCGCACTGCCCCAGTGGCACTCACAGTTGTACTCGTCGGGGTGGGCGGTCATCCCGCGAAAGACAGCGGTCAGGCTGTCCAGCGCGGCGTCGAGACGAAAGCGTGCAGGCATCTGGGCGAGGTTCGTCATGGGCTTCGCCTTCGGGGACTCCGGGAGCTTGCGCCGCCCGAAGACAACTAACCTACAGGGCCGGGCCCCTCACGGCACATCCCTTCTCCGCGAGCGCTGACGACCGTCCCAGGACCACGTCACACGATCGGCGACAGAGCCCATTCATCCGTACGCGGACAGGGGCGTTCAGGCGCACGCCGACATCACGATGAGGCCGGTCAGCAGAAGCGCGCTGCCGGACAGGGTCCCCCACCGACGGGTGTCGGGGTCGCTGAGCACCAGCAAGAAGAGCACCTGCCGGCACAGGGCGAAGGCAACCACCAACTGGCACCAGCCGTAGAGGCGGGGGCGGCGGACCGGCCGCCGGTTCGTGGGGAGCACCCAGCCACGGGTAACCGCCGCTACGCCGGAGGCGGCGATGAGCAACGCCGGCAGAACAAGAGGTATGGCCAGGCAGAGCTTCATGGGCCCTCCCTGCGCACCGGACCCGCGCCGGACGCCCGCGTGATCAAGACACCCGCCGCGCTGTGCGTCCACACGCTTTCCCGCAACCCTCAGGATCGGCCGGACAGGTCCTAGTCCGCGCTCGGGTAGCCGATCAGATGCGGGCGGTCCTTCTCGTCCGTCCAGCGGAACAGGCCGACGCCGTCCGACGTCACCGCGCCCGGAACCCGCTGGTTCGAGGGCAGGGCGCCCGTCGTGCCGCTCCTGATCGCCACCGCGACGGGGGTGCCGCCGCCGGCCAGCACGTCGGCCGCGTTGCGTGCGTTCGCCGCGCCGTAGGCGATGCCCTCGTCGGTCACGGAGGCGAGCGTCAGCGGCTTCGTGCCGTCCGTACCCTCGAAGCAGAACCCCCGCTTCGTCAACAGGTCGAAGGCGAGCGGCCCGGCCACCAGGAAGTTGCCCGAGGGGGCGGAGACCAGCTGCGGGTACTGGCCCGGCTTAATCGCAGGCTTGCTGCACTCCACCGAAGCGAGGGGCTTGCCCGTCTCCATGTCCTGCACCGTCCACAGGTCATGGGTGGTGGCGCGCTTCGCCCCCTTCGCGAGCTGCCACTTCGCCAGTACCAGGCCCGGGATCACCGATGTCGGGATTCCGCTGAGCCGGTCGGTGCCCTTGGGGGCGACATTGCGGCTGAACCAGCCGCCCTGCACCCAGAATTCCTTGGCCCCGCTGACCAGCAGACCCTTCTTCGTCAGCCCGCGCACCTCGGTGAGCTGCTTGCAGGTCGTGCAGCCCTTCGGGTACTTGAGCGCGGGGGCGGTGATCTCCGACACCCGGCCGGTCACCGGGTCGACCACGGCGCTGTTCGTCCGGCCGTCGCTGATGAGGATGCCGGGGCCGGTGGTGGTGACCGTGGGTACGGAGTTCCACGGCACCTCGATGCGCTGCCGGGAGCCGTCCTGCACGTTGTAGACATCCAGCGAGATGATCGTGTCGGCGGGGGTCAGCGCGTTCTCGCCGACCTTCCCGTACGACCACGTGACGAAGTACTCGTGGTCGTCCACGGTGACCGGGAGGAGCCTCGGGAAGTGCTGCGGGGAGGGGGGCCGCCAGCTCTCCCCGTGCCAGCCGGCCTCCCCGGTCTCCGCGTCGATGGTCCGCAGCTGGTACTTGGTGTCCGAGACCCGCACGAGATAGGCGAGGCTGCCCGTCGTCCGGGAGAGCGCGTAGTCGGGCGAGGTGCCGATGAGCTCCCAGCCGTGCTCGGTCGCGAACACGGAGGGGACGGTGAGCTGTGTCACCGGGGCCGAGCTCACCTTGACCTGCTTCTTCGGCTTGGCGGAGCTCTTCTCGCCGCTGCCGCAGGTGGCCAGCAGAAGAAGCATGGCAAGCACGAGTACTCCGCCGACCAGAACCAGGCGCACGATCTTCTGTCTCATGGTTTCCCTCGATGGGCGATCCCGACCTCGCGCCGGTCAGCGTAGCAACTTGCGTAGGCGCCGGGGCAGTTCGTATGCGCTGCTGTTCGCTGCGGGTGCCGGGTCGCAAAGGGGTCCGCCGCCTTTGCCTACAATTCGTCGGTGAACGCCACCCTCCCCACCGCGGAAGCCCTGCGCGCGGCGCTGGCCGGACTGCTCGACGGGCTGCCGCCCAAGCAGGCCGCCCAGGCCGTCGACCGGCTCATCGCCAACTACCGCGGGACCACCCCCACGGACGCCCCGGTGCTACGCGACCGTTCCGACGTCGCCGCGTACGCCGCGTACCGGATGCCCGCGACCTTCGAAGCTGTACGATCCGCGCTCGCCGCACTCAAGGAGGCCGCCCCGGACTGGGCGCCCGCCACGCACACCGACATCGGCGGCGGCACCGGAGCGGCGAGCTGGGCCGTGGCGGGAGCCTGGGAGGGGCCGAGGACGACCGTCCTGGACTGGGCCGAGCCCGCACTCGCCCTCGGCCGGGAGCTGGCCGCGATCTCCGGCATCCCCGCCCTGCGTACTGCCGAGTGGCGCCGGGCCCGGATCGGCACCGGCCTCGAACTCGCCCCCACGGACCTGATCACCGTCTCCTACGTACTCAAGGAGCTGACGGCGGACGCCCGCGCCGGCCTCGTCGACACCGCGGCGGCCGCCGCACAGGCGGTCGTGGTGGTCGAGCCGGGCACCCCCGACGGCTACGCCCGGATCATCGAGGCCCGCGACCGGCTGATCACCGCCGGGCTGGAGGTCGCCGCGCCCTGCCCGCACGACGACGCCTGCCCCATCGAGCCGGGCACGGACTGGTGCCACTTCTCGGCCCGGGTCAGCCGCTCCTCGCTGCACCGGCAGGTCAAGGGCGGCTCGCTGCCGTACGAGGACGAGAAGTTCAGCTATGTCGTGGCGACCCGCTTCCGGACGGAACCCGTCCGCGCGCGGGTCACTCGCAAGCCGCAGATCCGCAAGGGGCAGGTGCTGCTGGACCTGTGCACCCGTGACGAGGCCCTGCAGCGCTCCACGGTCACCAAGCGGCACGGCGAGCTGTACCGGGCCGCCAGGGACATCGCGTGGGGCGACGAGTGGCCGCCGCGCGACGCGGGTGAGCCCGGCGCCTGAGCGCGGCTGACGCCCGCGACTGCCGGCCCCCCGGCTACCCGCGCAGCTCCTGCGTGCAGCACTTCACGCTGCCGCCGCCCTTCAGCAGCTCGCCCAGATCCATCGGCACCGGCTCGAAGCCGCGCGCCCGCAGCGGATCGAAGAGCCCCGTGGCGGCCTGCGGCAGCAGCACATGGAGCCCGTCGCTCACCGCGTTCAGGCCGAGCGCAGCCGCATCCGCCTCCTCGGCGATCAGTGCGTCGGGGAAGAGCCGCGCCAGCACCGAACGGCTGCCCGGCGAGAAGGCGCCCGGGTAGTACATGATCTCGTCGCCCGCGTCGTCGAGCACGGACAGAGCCGTGTCCAGGTGGTAGTAGCGCGGGTCGACCAGATCGAGCCCGACCACCGGGCGCCCGAAGAACTCCTGCGCCTCGTCGTGCGAGAGGGGGCTGGACCGGAAGCCCCGCCCGGCCAGGATGTACGAAGCGGTGACCGCGAAGTCGCCCTCGCCCTCGTTGACGTGGGCCGGTTCATGGATCTCGGTGAAGCCGTTGTCCCGGAACCACTCGCGATGGGCCCCGGCCTCCTCGTACCGCTCCTGGTACGCGAACCGGGCGCCGAGCACCCGGCCGTCGATGACGGTGGCGCCGTTGGCGGCGAAGACCATGTCGGGCAGTTCGGGGCGGGGGGTGAGCAGCTCCACGGTGTGTCCGAGGGCGCGGTAGCGGTCGCGCAGGTCCTCCCACTGGGTCTGGGCCAGGGGGAGATCCACGGGCTTGCTGGGGTCCATCCATGGGTTGATGGAGTACGTCACCCTGAAGTGGGCCGGGGCGCACATCAGGTAGCGGCGGGGTGTGGCTTCACGAGGCAACTAGGGCTCCTCACGAAAAGCAGGGGTCGCCTGCCGGGGACTTCGCACGGGTGTGTGCGTGAGCCCATGGTCCGCTTTCCGGAGCCCGCGCGCAGTGATCCGATCGGGTGATTCCGCACGGTGATGAGATGACACGTATCGACTCGTGCCGCTGCTAGATTTTCCGGCATGGTAGAGAACCGGCCACCCGACTCCAGCCGCCGCAGCGAGCGCTCGCGCCGTGCGATCTACGACGCTGCGCTCGGCCTGGTCGGTGAGGTGGGCTACCCGAGGACCACTGTCGAGGCCATCGCCGCTCGGGCCGGCGTCGGGAAGCAGACGATCTACCGGTGGTGGCCCTCCAAGGCGGCCGTCCTCCTGGAGGCCTTCGTCGCGCTCGGTGACCGGGCCGCCGAGGAGAACGGCGCGGGTGACGTGCAGGGGCTCCCGGACACCGGTGATCTAGCGGCCGACCTCAAAGTCGTTCTGCGGGCCACCGTCGACGAGCTGACCGACCCCGCCTTCGAGGCGCCGACCAGGGCGCTGGCCGCCGAGGGGATCGTCGACCCGCAGCTCGGCGCCGAATTCGTCCAGAAGCTGCTCGATCCTTCACTCCGTCTGTACGTCGCACGGCTGAGGGCCGCCCAGGAGGCGGGTCAGGTGCGCGCCGACATCGACCCGCGGATCGCCCTGGAACTCCTCGTGGGCCCGCTCACCCACCGTTGGCTGCTGCGCACCCTCCCGCTCACCCATGAGTACGCGGACGCGATCGTCGACTACACCCTGCGCGGGCTGACGCATCCCTGAGACGCACCCGTCATTTCGTGACAAGAACTGGCATAGCGCCCAGCTCATGGTGTCGTCCCCCGTACCCCGCTTCGGGACTCTGGCCACCCGAGGCGCAGGATGGTGGGACCATGGGCAGGGGCAACGCTGAGGTAAGGGGATAGATGGGCGCCGATTTCGGCCGTTATCGCGGCTCAGAGAGCAAATTTTCCCAATGGCTTCGCCGTCGACCCAAACCGCAGCAGAGCGAGGTCGACGACACCGCCCGGGAGGCGCTGCTCCTGGCTGTCGCCGAGGCCGGAATGCCGATCGCGCCGGCCGCCCATCCGGTCGGCTACCGATGTTCGTGCGAACGCATCGGCTGTCCCACCCCCGCCCGGCACCCCATCTCCTTCGCCTGGCAGACGCAGTCCACCACCGACCGCGCCCAGATCGAGCGCTGGGCCCGCAGCCAGCCGCAGGCCAACTTCATCACCGCGACCGGCATGATCCATGACGTTCTCGACGTGCCGCTGTCCGCGGGCAGCCAGGCACTGGAACGGCTCCTCGCCGCAGACATCGACGTCGGCCCCGTCGCCCGGTCCGGCGACGACCGGATGCTCTTCTTCACCGCCACCCGCGGTACGCCCGAGGACGAGGACGAGTGGTGGCCGTGCGAGCTGGACTGCCACCCCGAGACCATGGACGAGCATCCGGGACTGCGGTGGCACTGCCGCGGCAGCTACGTACTCCTGCCGCCGGCCAGGCTGCCCGGTGAGCTGGATGTGCAGTGGGTGCGGGGGCCGGAGAACCCGCTGCCCGATCCGCTGACGCTCCTGGAGACGCTCACCGATTCGTGCGCGCAGTACGCGGACGCGGCGGACCAGAGCGATCTGGACCACGACTCGGTGGCGTGGCCGCTGAGCCGCTAGAGGCATGACCGGGGCCGTCCGGTGGGCCGCTTCGTCCTCAATCGCCGGACGGGCTCAACGACGCCCTCAATCGCCGGACGGGCTTGATCCTGCCCCGGTTACGACCCCTTCGCCGCCGTCAGGCCCGGCAGCCGGTTCAGCATGACCACCTTGCCGTCCCCGGCGCCCTTCTTCGGAACGAACACCAGCTCGCTGGAGACCCGCTCCTTGGTGAGGGTGGACTTCACCTCACCGGTCAGCAGCGCCTCCACATCCGCGTTGAGCGGCGGACGCAGGCCCTTTGCCGCGGTCTGCCGTTCGAAGTGCTTGCTGCTGAAGAAGACCAGCGCCCCGCCGTCGTCCGTCTTCAGGCCGAGCGGGGCGAACGTACCGCTGTCCAGCGGCTGGTCGATGTACTGGTACGAGAAGCCCGCCCGACGGGTGGTGCGGCGCGCGTCCCGCCAGCCCGAAGTGGCGGCGCCGGGGGCGAAGACGTCCGGGGTGCCGTTCTGCAGGTACTCCGTGTACTGGGTGCCCAAGTCCTCCGGCGCCACGGCCAGTTCGGAGCTGTCCGCGGCCACCGGCTCGGCCAGGCCGTCGCTGTCCTTCGTGAAGCCGGGCAGCTGGGACGGTGTGACGACCGACAGATAGGAGGCCTTCCACCCCGCGTCCGGCCCGGACTTGACGAAGACGACCAGCCAGCGGGTGTCCAGCTTTCCGCTGTCCTCGTCGCGGTTGGAGTCGGTGTCCGCGAGGAACCACCGCGGCCAGCCGGCCTTCTTCGGGATGAGATATCTGGCGTCGGTCAGCTCCAACGGCGTGTGGTTCGCGTTGCCGTCCGGATTGTTCTTCTGCCGTGCCTTCAGCCCGGCCTGATTGATCGCGCCGAGCGGGCCCGTGACCCGGTCCGCGTCCAGGGCCGGGTCGTAGGCCTTGTCCGCCGCGTTGTACGCGGTGGTGAAGGCCTTCAGTGCCTGTGCGGCCTCAGACCTGGTTGCCGCCGGCACCACTTCCAGCTCGCCGTGCACCGTCACGCACCCGCTCGCCGTCATGGACAGCACCGTCGCCGTCGCGAGCCCCGTCGCCAGCCGAATCGGCCTCAGGCTTCTCATCCGTTGCTTTCTGCGCCTTCTGATCCGTCGCCCCCACTGACCGTCCGAACCCTACCGGGGCGAGGAACAGTGCGAGAGTAGGGATCAGATACAGCGCCCACACCGTGATCTGAAGAACGGTCGGGTCGGGCTGGAAGTTGAACGTGCCCTTCAGCAGCGTGCCGTACCAGCTGTCCGGCGGAATCGTGGCGCTGATGTCGAACGCCTTGTTGTGGATGCCGCCCAGGAACTCGGCTTCCTGCAGGTCATGGACGCCGTACGCGAGCACGCCCGCGGCGACGATCACCAGCATGCCGCCGGTCCAGGTGAAGAACTTCGACAGGTTGATCCTCAGCGCACCGCGGTAGAACAGCCAGCCCAGCACGACGGCGGCCGCGATGCCGAGGAACGCGCCGATCATCGGGTGCCAGCCGTCGTCCGCCGCATGCACCGCACGCCACACGAACAGCGAGGTCTCCAGGCCCTCCCGGCCCACCGCGAGGAGTGCCGTGGCGACCAGCGCGCCGGTGCCCATCGCGAGTGCCGCGTCGAGCTTGCCGTGCAGCTCCGTCTTCAGATGCCGCGCGGTGCGCCGCATCCAGAAGACCATCCAGGTGACCAGGCCGACCGAGACGATCGACAGCGAACCGCCGAGCGCCTCCTGGGCCTTGAACGTCATCTCCTGCGAACCGAATTCGAGGCCGGCACCGAACGCCAGGCTGACGACGATCGCGATACCGACGCCGATCCAGATCGGCACCAGTTTGTTCTTGTTGCCGGTCTTCACCAGATAGGCGATGAGGATGCAGACGACCAGGCTGGCCTCAAGGCCTTCGCGCAGGCCGATCAGGAAGTTGCTGAACACGTTTCGGTTCTCCTTATTTCCGCTTCGAGTCCCCAAGAGGGACGGGCAATCGGGGGGCGTCGCGGGGCCGGGCGCGCGCATCTGCGGCGTTGTCGTCAATCACCGACGCTCCGCGCTGACTCGATCCTCCGCCTTGCAGCTGCACGCACCCAGCCCCGCTCCTTCTCCCACCCCCCAATTGCCCGTCCGTCTACGAGAGCAGCGCCCGGCCCCACCAGTCGTCCTTGTCACGGACGCCCGGCGGGACGGCGAAGTGTGCCGAACCCACGTGCTGGATGTACTCGTTGAGTGCGTCGTGCGCCGCGAGGCGGCGCTGCAGCGGAATGAATGCTTTGCGGACATCGCGCTGGTAGGCGAGGAAGAACAGCCCGGCGTCGAGCCGGCCGAGGCCGTCCGTACCGTCGGTGAAGGAGTAGCCGCGGCGCAGGATCGTCGCACCGTCGTTGCTGTCCGGGTGGGCGAGCCGCACATGCGCGGTCGGCAGCATCGCCTTCAGGAACGGCTCGTCGTGCTCCTTGGACTTGCCGACCGCGGCTCCCTCGCCCTTGTCGCGGCCGAAGACGTCCTCCTGCTCCTGGAGCGATGTGCGGTCCCAGGTCTCGATGTGCATCCGGATGCGCCGGGCCACCAGGTACGAACCCCCGGTCATCCAGCCCGCGTCCTCCTTCTCGCCCACCCACACGTGTTTGTCCAGGGCGGCGGTGTCGGTGCCGGAGATGTTCCGGGTGCCGTCCTTGAAGCCGAACATGTTGCGCGGGGTCTGTGCGTCCGGCGTCGTCGAGGACGTCTTGCCGAAGCCCAGCTGGGACCAGCGGATCGCGGTGCGGCCCATGCCGATCCTGGCCAGGTTGCGGATGGCGTGCACCGCGACCTGCGGGTCGTCCGCACACGCCTGGACGCAGAGATCGCCGCCGCTGCGGGCCGCGTCGAGATTGTCGCCGGGGAACTTCGGCAGATCGACGAGCGCCTCGGGACGCCTGTCCTCCAGGCCGAACCGGCCCTTGGCGAAGAGCGAGGGGCCGAAGCCGATGGTGAGCGTGAGCCGGGACGGCTTGAGCCCCAGCGCCTCGCCCGTGTCGTCCGGCGGGGCCTGTGCGAGACCGCCGTAAGCACCGTCGCCGACCGCGTGACCGGCCGTCATCCGCTCGGCCGCCCGCGTCCACTCCTTGAGCAGTGCGATCAGCTCGGCGCGGTCCTTCGTCGTCACGTCGAACGCGGCGAAGTGCAGCCTGTCCTGTACGGCGGTGGCGATACCGGCCTGGTGCGGACCGTGGAACTGCACGGCCGCACCGCTGTCCGCGGCCGGCACTGCGTCGCTCTCCGTACGCACCGCGGCGACCGCGCCACCGGCCGCGACCGCGCCCAGCGCAAGACCGGCGCCGCCCCAGCCGAGCAGTGCCCGACGGGACGGGGCACGGCCACCGGCCTCGGCGGCGGTTGCCCCGGCGGCGTTGTCCACGGCGGTGTTCTGCGTCTTCTCCGACATCCCGAAGTCTCCCCGCTCGTTACTTCGTCACCGCGGCGGCGAGCTTGGACAGCGGCTCGGCCAGCGCGTTGACGGCGTCCGAAAGCTCCTTGCGGTCCGCCTTGCCGACCTTCTCGTACGAGGTGAACTCGTAGGAGGTCTTGTCCTTGCGGTACTTGTCCAGCAGCGTGTTCAGCGCCGCGAACTGCTTGTCCAGTGACGCCGTCAGCGCCGGGTCGTTCTTCGACGCGATCGGCTTCAGCAGCTCGTAGGACTTCTCCGCACCCTCGACGTTGCCCTTGAAGTCGATCAGGTCGGTGTGGCTGTAGCGCTCTTCCTCGCCGGTGACCTTGCCGGTCGCGACCTCGTCGAGGAGTTCCTTGGCGCCGTTGGCCATGGAGGTCGGGCTGATCTCCGCCGTGCCGACCCGCTTCTGCCAGTCGAGCAGGTCCTTGTAGAGGACCGGTGCAAGGGCCTTCTCCTCCGCGCCCAGCTTCTTGTCCTGCCACAGCGCCTTCTCCAGGCGGTGCCAGCCCGTCCACTTCTGGCCGTCCTCCAGGCCGTCCTCGCGGAGGTCGACCTTCGGGTCGATGTCGCCGAAGGACTCGGCGACCGGCTCGGTGCGCTCCCAGCCGAGACGGGAGTCGGCGTAGACCTTCTTGGCGGCCTCGATGTCACCGGCGGCGACGGCGTCGGTGAAGGCCTTGGCCTTCGGCAGCGTCTCGTCGGCCTGGGCCTGGACGTACGTGCGGTAGGCGGCGACGGCCTTGTCCATCTCGGGGCTGCGCTCGGCCGCGTTGGCGCCGGTGACCTCGATCTCCTGCCGGATGCCGTTGCCCTTCATGCCGGGCTTGCAGACTACGTTGTACGTGCCGGCCTTCACCTCAGCCGTGATGTTGGCCTGGGTGCCGGGGCCGATGTTCTCGCGCTCGGCGACGATGCGGTCGTCCGGGAACAGTACGTAGACCTCGGTGACCTTCGAGCCCTTGTTCTGCACGGCCAGCTCGATGTGACCGGCCGGCAGCTTCTTCTTCGACACCTCGCAGGAGTCGTCCTTCGCGACGACCTGTACGGCTCCGTCGCCCTTGCCGTCACTCTTCTGCGCGCAGCCCGTGACGGCGGTCAGGGCTACCACGGTGGCGGCAGCGGTGACGACGGAGGAACGAACGGCTCGCATACGGGCTCCACAGAGGATGAAGGAGAAGCAGGAGAAGATCGGACAAAGACGGGTGAGGCAGACCTAACTTAGCCGAGGCTTGCCTCACCGATACCCTCCCGTGCAGTGATTCAACTCTCACCCGCGTGATGGGGGAACGAGGTGATCACGAGTGACCCATGGGAGGCTCATGGAAGGGTCAAGCGATGGTCAAGCGGTTCTTGTCGATACGACGAGGGTCGCCCCGGTCCGCGGATGCGGGAACACCTCCAGATCGTGCAGCACGTCGACGACCGCTTCCCCGGCGCGTGTTGTCGTGGCGGCCGGTGCCGGAGCCGTGATTGCCATTCGTCTTCGTACCGCCTGATCCGTCCGCACCGCAGGACACCACCGTCCGATACCACCGCCCGGGGGCGGCCCAGTTGTACGGCCGTCACCCGGGCGGTGTTTGAATGCCCGCGTGAGCGACAGCGACTTCGACGTACCCGCAGGCATCGACGTACTGCGCGTGTTCTGCGGCCCGGACGGCCGGCACGGCAACGCCCTCGGGGTCGTACGCGACGGGCGTACGTACCCCGACGAGGCATCCCGGCAGGCGCTGGCCGGTCAACTCGGCTTCAGCGAGACCGTGTTCGTCGACGACCCCGAGCGCGGGCACGTCGACATCTACACCCCGGGTCTCCGCCTCCCCTTTGCCGGGCATCCGCTCGTCGGCGCCGCCTGGCTGCTCGATCTGGAGATCCTGGAGCTGCCGGTCGGGGAGATCTTCGCCCGTCAGGACGGGGAGTTCACCTGGATCACCGCCCGCCCCGAGTGGGCGCCGCCACGCATGCTGGAGCGGTACGCATCCGTTGCCGAGGTCGAGGCGCTGACCGGGCCGCCACCGGGCGAGGGCTGGCTGTACGCATGGGCCTGGGAGGACGAGGCGGCGGGCCGGGTCAGGGCAAGGGCGTTCCCGAGGCGTATCGATGAGCGCGGCGTCAGCCGCTCCGGTGGAGCCGGGGCTTGCGCCGGGGGCATTGTGGAGGACGAGGCGACGGGCGCGGCGGCCCTGCTGCTCAGCGCGGAGCTCGGCCGCGCTCTCAACATCACGCAAGGACGCGGCTCCCAGATCCTCACCGCACCCGCACCGGACGGCACGGTGGAGATCGGGGGCCGCGTCACGTTGGCGTTTCGGTCGAGCCCTTCCGGCGATTGAGGACAGAGCGGCACGGCGGCCCGGGCCGGCCGACTGGCACCGGTCAACCCCTCCTCCTGGTTAGGCTTACCTAAGTCAATGGCTTCCCGGCAGGCTGTCGGTAAAAACGACACGCCCGGTTCCGCTTCCGCGCGGGCGCAGCGGACGCGGCGGGAGCAGGGAGGAAGGCGGCGGAGCACGCGAAAGCGGCCGCCCGGAGGCGGCCGCTTTCGCAGGGGGCTGTCCGCGTGTTTACGGGAGCGTCAGGATCTCGGCGCCCGTCTCCGTCACCACCAGCGTGTGCTCGAACTGAGCGGTGCGCTTGCGGTCCTTCGTCACCACGGTCCAGCCGTCGTCCCACATGTCGTAGTCATGGCTGCCCAGCGTCAGCATCGGCTCGATGGTGAACGTCATCCCGGGCTGCATCACGGTGGTCGCGTGCGGGCTGTCGTAGTGCGGAATGATCAGACCGGAGTGGAACGAGGAATTGATCCCGTGCCCGGTGAAGTCCCGCACCACCCCGTACCCGAAGCGCTTCGCGTACGACTCGATGACCCGCCCGATCACATTGACCTGCCGGCCCGGCCGGACCGCCTTGATGGCCCGGTTCAGCGACTCCTCGGTGCGCTCCACGAGCAGCCGGGAATCCTCGTCCACATCGCCGCAGAGGTACGTGGCGTTGTTGTCGCCGTGCACACCGTTGATGTATGCCGTGACGTCGAGGTTCACGATGTCGCCGTCGCGCAGCACCGTGGAGTCCGGGATGCCGTGGCAGATCACCTCGTTGAGCGAGGAACAGAGCGACTTGGGAAATCCGCGGTAGCCGAGCGTCGACGGATACGCTCCGTGATCGCACATGAACTCGTGGGCGACCCGGTCGAGTTCGTCCGTCGTGACGCCCGGGGCGATGTGCTTCGCGGCCTCCGCCATCGCCTGCGCGGCGATCCGCCCCGCGATGCGCATGCGCTCGATGGTGTCGGCGTCCTGGATCTCCGGTCCGGTGTACGGGGTAGGGGCCGGCTTGCCCACGTATTCGGGGCGCCGGATGTTTCCGGGTACGGAACGGATGGGAGTGATCTCCCCGGGTACGAGCAGCGACTGGCCAGACATGTCAGCGAGTCTAACCAGCGTGCTTGGGGCAGCATGGCCCCGAGGGAAGGAGCCGATGATGGCCCTGTTCAAGAAGCGCACGGTCGGCAAGCCGGGCGAGTGGTACTACTGCCTGCATCATCAGAAGGTCGAGGAGGGCCCCGAGTGCCCGGCCAAGGACCGTTTCGGGCCGTATGCCTCCCGTGAGGAGGCGGAGCACGCGATGCAGACGGCGCAGGAGCGGAATCTTGAGTGGGAGACGGATCCCAAGTGGCACGACCAGGCCACGCCGCCCGACCCGGAGGCGTGACCGGGGGGCTCCGGCCGGGGGGCTCCGCCTCCCTGACCCCGCTCCTCAAACGCCGACGGGGCTGGACTCTCTGGCCCCGCGCCTGCGTACCGCGTCCTCGTCCGCCTCGGAGCCGTACGTCAGCAGCTTCGGCAGCGCTGCGGTGAGCAGCGCGACCGAGGCGACGCACGCCACACCCCCGCTCCAGACCACGGAGCGGGTCCCCGTCCAGCCCGCCATCGCACCGGCCCGCACCTGGCGAGAGATCGGGCAGCAGAGCGGAGAGCCGGGCGGTCGGGGAGGGAGCTGAGGTCACGAGGGCTCATGGTCCGGCGCCGTAGGCGCCCTCTGCGAAAGATTTTGGCGGCGGCCGGGGCGGCCGGCCGCTCCCGCCGCGGCACCCCGGACTCTCACCACCGGGCCGGTGGTGGCGCCGTCAGCTGGTCGGCGAGCCGGGACAGCCGGTCCCGGAAGCGGCGGCCGCGCGGCGCGGGGGCGCTGTTCTCCCCGGCCGCCGCGCTCACCAGATGCTGCACGGTGTCCAGATCGACATCGTCGCTGCCGGTCACCGCGAGCGTCTCGTGGGCGAGCCCCCGCACCTCCGGGTCGCCGTCGTCCAGCGAGAGCACCGTCGCCCCGGCCCGGCGGGCGCCGTGCACCCGCTCCAGCAGCCCGGCGCCGGGCCGCTCCGGGGCCACCAGGAGCAGCGTCTCGCCCCGCCCGGCCGCCTCGATCCTGCACAGACCGACGGCCAGATGCGCCGGATTGCCCGGCTCCACCCGGTGGCGTACCAGGGTGGGCGTCAGCTCGGGCAGCCCGGACCAGGTCGACTCGTCGACCAGATGGGCCGCCAGATGCCACGGCTCGTACACCGCAGTCCCCACCAGCAGCAGCCCGCCGCCGTGCGGGACGACGGACGACCTGAGCGCCCCGGCGAACCGCCGGGCCGCCGCGGGCCACTCGGTCCCGGCGAGCACTTCACGCAGCAGGGCGACGCGTACGGCATCCATGGCCCGGCATCATGCCGCAGGTCCTGGCCCCGCCACCGGCGAACGACGGCGGAACCATCCGAACGGGCCCTGCGGAGCGGTCCGGACCGCTCCGGCCGACGACGGAGCGGTCCCCTCCGACGCGGGCAGTAGTGTCGAGGCCATGACTACGAATGACAGTGGCAGCGCACCCAAGCCCCCCGCCAAGGACCCCTGGGACCTCCCCGATGTGTCCGGGCTGACCGTCGGCGTGCTCGGCGGCACCGGACCGCAGGGCCGCGGGCTCGCCTACCGGTTCGCCCGCGCCGGGCAGAAGGTGATCATCGGCTCCCGTGCCGCCGACCGCGCACAGACCGCCGCCGACGAGCTGGGCCACGGCGTCGAGGGCGCGGACAACGCCGAGTGCGCCCGGCGCAGCGACATCGTGATCGTCGCCGTGCCGTGGGACGGCCACGCCAAGACCCTGGAGTCGCTGCGGGACGAGCTCGCGGGCAAGCTCGTCATCGACTGCGTCAACCCGCTCGGCTTCGACAAGAAGGGCGCCTACGCGCTGAAGCCCGAGGAGGGCAGCGCCGCCGAGCAGGCCGCCGCCCTGCTGCCGGAGTCCCGGGTCGCCGCCGCCTTCCACCACCTCTCGGCGGTGCTTCTTCAGGACGAGGCCATCGAGGAGATCGACACCGATGTGCTGGTGCTGGGCGAGGCCCGCGCCGACACCGACCTGGTACAGGCGCTGGCGGGCCGGATTCCCGGCATGCGCGGCATCTTCGCCGGGCGGCTGCGCAACGCCCACCAGGTCGAGTCGCTGGTCGCCAACCTGATCTCGGTCAACCGCCGCTACAAGGCGCACGCGGGTCTGCGCACCACCGACGTCTGAGCCGGACACGTTCCCGGTGCACCCTGCGGCGAGCGGAAAGGGGCATGGGGGACACTGGACGGGACCGTGCATCACCCCGGACAGGAGCCGCCCCCCATGCCCCGCCTCGCTCTCTACGCCATCGCCGTCTGCGTTCTGGCCGTCGTCGCGGCCGTGATCTCGTTCGTCCAGGGCAGCTGGCTCGGGATCGTCTGGGTGCTGCTGGCCGGGCTCTCGTCCAACATGGCGTGGTTCTACCTGCGCCGGCAGCGTGCACAGACCGCCGGTTAGAGGTTGAGCGAGCAGACCGGATCGGCCGTTCGCCAGAAGCGGTAGGCGTCGAAACCGCAGTACGTCGTGAACTCGCTGATGCCCAGTGCCCGCAGCAGGGCGTGGATCGCGTCGAAGAACGCGTGGTTGACCTCGGGGATCCACAGGATGCCGAAGACCGCGATCAGCCCGAACGGGGCGAACGGCTCGACCTGCCGGCGGATCCGGTACGAGAGCCAGGGCTCGATCACTCCGTAACCGTCCAGCCCCGGGACCGGGACGAAGTTGAGGATCGCCGCGGTGACCTGGAGCAGTGCCAGGAAGCCCAGCGCGTACTGGAAGACGACCGGGACGCCGTCCAGCGCGTGCAGCCGGAACGGTGCCGTGCAGAGAAACGCGAACAGTACATTCGTCAGCGGTCCGGCCGCCGAGATCAGGCTGTGCTTCCAGCGCCCGCTGATCCGGCCCCGCTCGATGAAGACCGCACCACCGGGCAGACCGATACCGCCCATGATCACGAACAGCACCGGCAGCACGATGCTCAGCAGTGCATGGGTGTAGGCGAACGGATTGAGCGTCAAATAGCCTTTGGCGGTGACTGTCGTGTCGCCACTGTGCAGTGCGGTGCGGGCGTGGGAGTACTCGTGGAGGCAGAGTGAGACGACCCACGCTGCCGTGACGAAGACGAAGACCGCGACACCCGAAACCAATGCGAAGCCCGTCCAGACAGCCCAGCCCGAAACGGCTATGACCGCGACGATTCCGAGGAAGACCGGGCTGACACGACGCCCTGCTGCGGCGGTACAAGTGCTCATGGACCGAGAGTAGCGGCGGCTGTTGAGCTGTCCAGAGGGGTGAGGCTGTAGCGGCCCGGGTTACGACAGGTCCAGCGATCGGGCGAAGCGCTGCTTCAGATCCTTGGGCAGACGAAGGACGTGCCCACCTCTGGCCTGAGGGTGGCACTCGACCGTGATGCCTGCCTGAACAAGGTCATTCGCGACAGTAGTTGTGTCTCTGCCTCGCCACCGCTCGGCGAAGGTCATTCCGATTTCGGCATACTCCCAGCGATCCTGTCTGTCTTCTTCTGATGAGTGCAGTCGATCGAGCTCTTGTCGCAGCCCGGTGAGCGCCTGCTCCCCTTTCGTCCGGAGAGCCTCTGAACTGTAGATGCCACCCGGTAGTAGTTGCGCCACGTGATAGTTGATCGCAGCCTCGATTGCCGCGAGCCGCTCGACCGACCCCTCGCCCGGGACGTAGATCCGCCTGGTGACCGGCTCGTGGCCGATCTCTGAGAGGATCATTTGGGTGACCGGACCGATGATTTCATCGTTCGGTTCGAATACGTACCCCTTGCATGCAGGGGAGCCCACGCGTGACAGACAGCGGATCTTGCTCGTGACGCGCTCGGAACCGTCTCGCCGTTTCTTCCTGGTGACGTGCAGCTGAAGGTTCTTGCCGCAGCCGCCGCACTTGACCACACCCAGGAAAGGCGTTCTGGGCGACGCCGGCTTGCTCGCGGAGACAGAGGCAGCGGCCAGGGCATTCTGCAGCTTGTGCCAGTTCTCCTCGGTCAGGATGGGGTCAGCCATGCGAACAGGCTGTCCCCGTTCATCACGAACCAGGACCTTCTTCTGGTACTTCTTCCCTGACACCGGCTCGTTCCGGGTTTTGAGGCCACGAAGGGCAGGGGAAGTGAGGATCTTCTTCAGGGTGACCGGGTGCCAGATGTAGTCCCGGTCGATCTTGCGCCTGCCGTAGGAGTCGGCCGGGGACGGCACGCCACGGTTCTCGAAGTCCCTGCAGATGGCGTTGATCGGTTCGCCGGCGATGACCCGGTGGGCGGCCTCCTGCACGACTGGAGCCGTGGCGGGGTTGATTTCCAGGTAGCGCCCTCTGTCCTTCTCGTAGGTCCTGTAACCGTAGGGCGGTGAGCCGCCGCCCCAGCGTGGAGTGGCCAGCAGGTGCTGACGCATCGACGTGACCCGCTCGGATGCTGCGAGGGACTCCATCTGCGCGAACGACGCGATCATGGAGGCCATGGCCTCTCCGGACGGGGCGGTGAGATCGAAGGGCTCGGTGACGGAGGTAATTGACTTGCCGCCGTGACCCCGTGCCCAGTCGATCAGGTCGCAAAGATCGCTGACCTTGCGTACGAGGCGGTCCAGCCGCCAAACGACGATGACATCGAACTCGGGTGCCCGATCGTCCAGCCATGACGAGAGCTGGGGCCGCTGCCACGGAGTGGAGCGCGAGGCGGATTCGAAATCTTCGGCGGTACCGACGACGTGCCATTTGCGGCGTGCGCAATAGGCAACGCATTCCTTGAGCTGACGCTCTGGGCTGGTGGTGGCTTCTGTCTCCGTCGACAGACGGACAACGATGAGGGCCCTTGGCTTTCTCGACATATCAAGAGGCTAACCATTGTTTACCTAAGAGTCTGAGAGTTGCGTAATCTACTCAGTGTGCACGGGGCGGGGAGCCCTGTTCGGCAGCAGGGACAATAGGCCCGTGCGCTACTGCATCCTCGGCACGACCCAGGCACTCCGCGACGACGGCACGGCCGTCGCCATCGGCGGGGCACGGCTGCGCGCCCTGCTCTCCGTCCTCGCTCTGCGTCCCGGCCGCACCGTCCTGGCCGCCGTGCTCGTCGACGAGGTATGGGACGGCGACCCGCCGGCCGACGCGGTGGGCGCCCTGCAGGCGCTCGTCGGCCGGCTCCGGCGGGCCCTCGGCCATGCCGCGATCACCTCCGGGGAGAGCGGCTACCGGCTCGCCGCCGAGCCGGACGCGGTCGACCTGTACCGCTTCGAGCGGCTCGCGGGGGAGGGGGCGCGGGCGCTGGAGGAGGGCGATGCGGCGAAGGCCCAGGCCGTGCTCGACGACGCGCTCGCCCTGTGGCGCGGACCTGCCCTGGCCGATCTGCCCGACCGCGGCGCCGTTGCGGCCCGCTGGGCGGCCCGGCGCCTGGACGCCCGCCGCAGCAGGCTCGCCGCGGCCCTCGCGCTCGGCCGCGCGGACGAGGCCCTGCCCGAACTGGCCGCGCTCTGCGCCGAGCACCCGATCGACGAACCCCTCCAGGCGCTGCGGCTGCGGGCCCTGCGCGATGCCGGGCGCACGGCACAGGCGTTGGCCGCGTACGACGAGGTGCGCACCGTGCTCGCCGACCGCCTCGGCAGCGACCCCGGAGCCGAACTGCGCTCCGTGCACGCGGAGTTGCTCCGCCAGGACCCGCTGCGACCGGTCGCGGCGGCAGCGGCGGCCGAGCCGCACCGGCCCTCCCGTACCCGAACCTCCACCGCCCCGCAGGGAAACCTCCGGGCCAGGCTCACCAGCTTCGTCGGGCGCGAGGACGACATAGAGGCCCTGCGCGAGGACCTCTCGCACGCCCGGCTCGTCACCCTCCTGGGCCCCGGTGGCGCGGGCAAGACCCGGCTCTCCCAGGAGGCCGCCGAATCCGTCGGGCCCGCCTGGCCGGACGGCGTCTGGCTGGCCGAACTCGCCCCCGTCGACGACCCCGAGGCCGTACCGGAGGCAGTGCTGACCGCGCTCGGCGCCCGCGAGACCGTGCTGCGCGGAGCGGGCGCCGAGGAACTCCGGGTAGCCGAGGGGAACGCGGGCGACCCCCTCGTACGCCTCACCGAGCACTGCTCCCGGCGCCGCATGCTGCTGCTCCTGGACAACTGCGAGCACCTCGTCGGGGCCGCCGCCGCCCTCGCCGACCATCTGCTCGCCCACTGCCCGGACGTCACCGTGCTCGCGACCAGCCGTGAACCCCTCGGGGTACCGGGCGAGTTCGTCCGACCCGTCGACCCGCTGCCCGACCCGATGGCGCTACGGCTTCTCGCCGACCGCGGCGCCGCCGCGAAGCCCGGCTTCCGGATCGACGCGGACGAGGGGACCGCGGCTGCCGCCGCCGAGATCTGCCGCCGCCTCGACGGACTGCCGCTCGCCATCGAACTCGCCGCGGCCCGGCTGCGGATGCTCACCCCGCGCCAGATCGCCGACCGGCTCGACGACCGGTTCCGCCTGCTCACCAGCGGGGCCCGTACTGTACTGCCCCGTCAGCAGACCCTGCGCGCCGTCGTCGACTGGTCCTGGGACCTCCTCGACGCCTCCGAACGCGCCGTCCTGCGCCGGCTGTCGGTCTTCGCCGGCGGTTGTACCCTGGCCGCGGCCGAGGCCGTCTGCGCGGACGGGCCGCAGGACGCGCGCGAGGTCGCCGGGCTGCTCGGCTCGCTCGTCGACAAGTCCCTCGTCGTCGCCGCGCCCGCCGACGACGGCGAGATGCGCTACCGGCTGCTGGAGACCGTCGGTGAGTACGCCGCCGAACGGCTCGACGGGGCCGGGGAGCGGGACACCGTGGAACGGCACCACCTGGTGTACTTCCGGGAGCTGGCCCGTACCGCGGAGCCCGGACTCCGCGGCGCCGGACAGCGCTCCGTCATCGAACTCCTCCAGCGCGAGTACGAGAACCTCCGCACCGCCCTGCGCCGCGCCGTCGCCGCCCGCGACGAGCAGGAGGCGCTGTGCATGGTGCTCTCGCTGTCCTGGTACTGGCAGATGCGCGATCTGCGCACCGACGCCCTGCAGTGGGCCGACGCGGCCGCCGCACTGGGCCCCGACCCCTTCGCCCAGCCCGTCGAGCCCGCGCCCTCCCTCCACGAACGCTGCACCGACGCGCCGCCGCCCATGAGGCCCGAGCTGCTCCAGGAAGCCCGGCGCCAGGTGGCTCTGATCCAGCTGGTCAGCATGGACCACGCCAAGGACGAGTGGACCGACGAGAAGAGCATGGCCCGGCTGCGCGTCATCGCGGGCACCTACCGTGCGGGCCAGCCGCAGACCTGCCGTACCCCGGCATCGCTCTGGTTCTTCGCGGTCCTGCTCACCGGGGAAATGAGCGATCTGCGCGAGCTGCTGGACGCAACGGTGCGCGCCAGCCGGGAGTTCGGCTACGAGTGGGAGCTGGCCGCGGCCCTCCAGATGCGGGCCAATGTGCTGGCCAACCGGTCCGAGTGGGCGAGTGGCGCACAAGCGGATGCCGACGAGAGCCTGGAGATCTTCACCCGGCTCGGCGACGACTGGGGCGCCGCCGAATCGCTCTCCTCCCGGGGTGAGGCCAACGAGAAGCGGGGCGAGTACACCCGCGCGGCCGAGGACTTCCGGGCCGCCATCGGATTCGCGGAGAAGCTCGGCGCCCAGTCCCAGGTGTCGATCCTGCGCGCCAGATACGCGTCCGTGCTCACCGAACTGGGCCGCGGCGACGAGGGCGAGGCGATCCTGCGGGAGGTGCTTGCCGCGGGGCACGAGGCGATGCCCGCCGCTCGGATCTATCTCGCCATGTGGCTCGGCCGCAGCTACCGTACGGGCGAGGCGCGCGAGCAACTGGTGTTGCTGCGCGAGGAGTTCCGTTCCGAGACGGTGGCGTTCTTCGAAGGGTTCGTGCTGGGCGCAATGGCCTGGCTGGACAACCAGGACGGGCTGTACGCCGAAGCCCTGCCCCGGGGCCTGAAGGCGCTGATGCGACCCCGGGACCCGCTGTCGCAGATGATGGAGCCTCAGATGTCCGTCCTCCATCTCGTCACCCTCGCACGGGCGTTGGGTGGAATCGGCGGCGAGCGCCGGGCCGCGCTCGCGGCCCGGCTGCTGGGGGCCTGCAAGGGGCTGCTGCCCAAGGGCCATATGCCGACGTCGATGGAGCGGCACGACTACGCCCAGGCGGAGGAACTGGCCGTCGCCGTCCTCGGCCGGGCCGCCTACGACGCCGCGTACGCCGAGGGCGGCGGCCTCTCCCTGGAGGAGGCCACCGCCCTCGTCGACGCGTACCGGGGCTGAGACCGGCCGGACCCCGGCCGGACCGCCGGTCAGGACTTCTTGCGGAACTTGGCGACCGCGAGCGGAGCCGTCACCGCGGTGATCGCCACTGCCCAGCCGAGCGTCAGCCACACCGAGTGGGCGACCGGCCCGCCGATCATCAGCCCGCGTGCCGCGTCCGCAAGATTGGACAGCGGGTTGTAGTCGGTGAACGCCTGGAGCCAGCCTGGCATCGTCGCGGTCGGGGCGAAGATCGAAGAGCCGAACTGCAGTGGAATGAGCACCAGCATCCCCAGTCCCTGAACCGCCTGGGCCGTCTTCAGGGACAGCCCGAGCAGGATGAAGATCCACATGATCGCGGCGCCGAACGCCGCCGAGAGACCGACCGCTGCGAGCAGGCCGAACACCGAGGTCTTCAGCTCCATGCCGAGCAGGAAGCCCATGCCGAGCAGGATCGCCGTGGCGACCATCATCCGGCCCAGCTCGACCACGATCTTCGCGATGAGGACCGAGGAGCGGGCGATCGGCATCGTCCGGAACCGGTCCATGACCCCCTTGCGGAAGTCGTCGTTGACACCGGTGCCGACCGCGGTGGCGATGTTCATGCCGATCATCGCCATCAGACCGGGGATCACGTAGTTGATGTACGTCTGCCGGTCACCGCCCAGGCTCGCGCCGATGGACCCGCCGAAGACGTACACGAACAGCAGAGTGAAGATGATGGGCATCAGCAGCACATCGAACATCGACTCCGGATCCTTCTTGATCTGGAGCAGATTGCGCCGCATCAGCGCCCCGATGTGCCGCATGTTGCCGCGCAGCCCGATCCGGCCCTCGCCGTCGGTCGTCCTCGGCCGAGCGGAAGCGGTGGCATCGGCGGGGGTGGGTTTCAGAGTCGTCGTGCTCATGCCGCGACCTCCTCGGGGATCGTGTCGGTGACGGAGGAGCTCTTCTCGCCGGTGATGGCCAGGAAGACCTCGTCCAGGCTGGGCAGCGCGGTGGCGACGTGCGCCAGCGAGAAGCCCCGGGTGCCGAGCAGGCCGATGACGGCCGTCAGCTGCTCGTCGCTGAGGATCGGTACGTACAGCAGTCCCTCGTCCGGGACGGCCTGCGCGCCCGCCACCCCGTCGAGTCCGGCCTCCCTGAGCGCGTGCGCCATCGCGGCCAGCTGCGCCGGGTGCGAGGGCCGGATCTGCAGGGTGCGGCCGCCGACCTTCGCCTTCAGCTCGTTCACCCCGCCACTGGCGATGATCCTGCCCTTGTCGATGACGGTGAGCTCATTGGCGAGTTGCTCGGCCTCTTCCATGTACTGGGTGGTGAGCAGGACGGTCGCCCCCTCCGCGACCATCCGCTGCACCTCGTCCCAGACCTCGTTACGGGTCCGGGGGTCGAGCCCCGTCGTCGGCTCGTCCAGATAGAGGACGGCCGGGCTGCCGATCATCGAGGCGGCCAGGTCGAGCCGGCGCCGCATGCCGCCGGAGTAGTCCATCGCGGCACGCTTGGCCGCGTCGGTGAGGGAGAACCGTTCCAGGAGCTCGTCGGCCCGGGACCGGGCGGTCTTGCGCGGCAGGTCGAGCAGCCGCCCGATCATGTAGAGGTTCTCCCAGCCGGAGAGCTTCTCGTCGACCGAGGCGTACTGCCCGGTCAGACCGATGGTGCGACGCAGCTGCCGGGGCTGCTTCACCACGTCGTAGCCCGCCACGGTGGCGTGTCCGGCATCGGGGATGATCAGGGTGGACAGGCAGCGTACGAGCGTGGTCTTACCGGCGCCGTTGGGGCCGAGCACACCGAGCACAGTGCCCTCGCGGACATCGAGGTCCACGCCGTCCAGAGCCTTGGTCGAGCCGTAGTGCTTGACCAGCCCCCGGACCTCGACGGCGTTCGGGCCGCTCCTGGGGTTCTTGTCGATTCGCGTCATGTCCACCATGGGACCAGGCGCCACCGACAGTCCACCGACAACAGGCCGACAGCCCGCCGATGGGGGATGCCGGCGGGCTGTCGGTGGTGCGGGCAGTGGCCCTGCCCAGGGCCTGATCAGCAGGATCGGCCCAAGGGCCTTTCCTGCCGGTCAGGCCCGGGTGGAACTAGTGGAAGGTGTGCTCAGGGGCCGGGAAGCTGCCTCCCACGACCTCCTCGGCGAACTCCTTCGCCGCGTCACCGAGCACCTTGCGCAGGTTCGCGTACTGCTTGGTGAAGCGCGGTACCTTGCCGCCGGTCAGCCCGACCATGTCGGTGTAGACCAGCACCTGGGCGTCCGTGTCGGGACCGGCGCCGATGCCGACGGTCGGAATCTGCAGGGTGCGGGTGACCTCGGCGGCCAGCTCGGCCGGTACGAGCTCCAGGACGACGGCGAACGCCCCCGCGTCCTGCACGGCCTTGGCGTCGCGCAGCAGCTGCTGGGCCGCCTCCTCGCCGCGGCCCTGCACCCGGTATCCCATCGCGTTGACGGACTGCGGGGTCAGACCGATGTGGGCCATGACCGGGATACCGGCGTCGACCAGCAGCCGGATCTGCTCGTGGCTGCGCTCACCGCCCTCCAGCTTGACCGCACCGACACCGGACTCCTTGATCAGCCGGGTTGCGTTGCGCAGGGCCTGGACGGGCCCTTCCTGGTACGCCCCGAAGGGCAGATCGGCGACGATCAGGGCGCGCTCGGTGCCCCGTACGACAGCGGCGGAAAGGATGGCGATCTCGTCCATCGTGACGGGCACGGTGGTCTCGTAACCGAGGTGACAGTTGCCCATGGAGTCGCCGACGAGCATGACCGGGATACCGGCCTCGTCGAAGACGGACGCGGTCATCGCGTCGTAGGCGGTGAGCATGGGCCACTTCTCACCGCGCTCGGTGGCGGCGGCGATGTCATGGATGGAGATACGGCGGGTGCTCTTGCCCCCGTACAGCGCCTTGCTGCTGTCGGTGGGGGCACCCGCGGGGGATGCGGCGGACTTGTTCTGCGCAGCCTGAAGCGACATTGCCAACGGCTCCTTCGTCATCTCGAGGCGCCCTGACGGCGTCCCCGGACCGGTTCCATGGTGGCATCCCGCGGCCGTCCGCGGGAAGTGGGCCCGCACACGTCCCCGGAAGGCGCCCACCCGGTAAAGACTTTATAATACGAGACGGTATCGTATCGAAATCATATAGGCTCCTGGCATGCCAATACCGTCGGGCGCTCGCGCCGCCCTGCCCCAGGTCCCCGAGGCGGTCCACCGCCGCCGTTGGGCGATCCTCGTCGTTCTGATGTTCAGCCTGCTCATCGTGGTACTGGACAACTCGATCCTGAACGTCGCGGTCAAGACCATCGCCAGCCCCGCACCCACCGGCCTCGGTGCCACCCAGAGCGAGCTGGAGTGGGCGATCAACGCCTACACGCTCGTTTTCGCCGGACTCCTCTTCACCGCGGGCCTGCTCGGTGACCGCATCGGCCGCAAGAAGGTGCTGCTCTTCGGCATCCTCCTCTTCGGCGTCGGTTCCGCCCTCGCCGCCATGTCCGGCTCGCCCGGCGAGCTGATCACCTGGCGTGCAGCGATGGGCTTCGGCGCGGCGTTCGTCATGCCGGCCACGCTCGCCGTCCTGGTGAACGTCTTCGAACGCGACGAGCAGCCCAAGGCCATCGGCATCTGGGCCGGCAGCGTCGGCCTCGCCATCGCCATCGGCCCGGTCACAGGCGGACTGCTGCTCGAACACTTCTGGTGGGGCTCGATCTTCCTGGTCAATGTGCCCGTGGTGATCGTCGCGCTGATCGCGATGGCGGTGCTGGTGCCGGACTCCAAGGACCCGAACCCGGGCCGGACCGACCCGCTCGGTGTCATGCTGTCCATCGTCGGTCTGGTCCTGCTGGTGTACGGCATCATCCGCGGCGGCCAGCTCGCCGACTTCGCCGACCCCACCGTGCTCCTCTCGATCACCGGCGGTCTGGTCGTCCTGGCCGCATTCGTCCGGCACGAGAAGCGCACCAGCCACCCGGCCATCGACATCTCGTACTTCAAGGAGCCGTCGTTCGCCGCGGCCGTTGCCGCAATAGCGCTCGTCTTCTTCGCGCTGATGGGCGTGACCTTCTTCTCCGCCTTCTACATGCAGAGCGTGCGCGGCTGGAGCGCGCTGCAGGCCGGCCTGCTGATCCTGCCGCTGGCCGCCGCCCAGATGATCTTCGCGCCGCGGGCCCGGCTGGTCGTCGAGCGGTTCGGCGCCCGCGTGGTCTGCACCGTCGGCATGCTGCTGGTCGCGCTCGGCCTCGCGGCGTTCGCGCTGTTCGACGCCACCACGCCGGTCTGGGTGCTGTGCGTGCTCTTCTTCGTCCAGGGCACGGGCATGGCGCATGTGATGACGCCGGTCACGGTCTCGGTGATGCAGGCACTGCCAAGGGAGAAGGCCGGTTCCGGATCGGCCGTCAACAACACGTTCCGGCAGGTCGGCGGGGCGCTCGGCATAGCAGTGCTCGGCTCGGTGCTCTCCACCGTCTACCGCGGCGACATCGAGGGGCACCTCGATGCGCTCCCGGCCGGTGTCAGGGAGGCCGCGGGGGAGTCGATCGAGGCGACGCTCGGCATCGCGGACAAGCTGGGCCCGGCGGGTGCCCCGCTGGTCGCCGCGGCGAACGACGCGTTCCTGAAGGCGATGCATGTCACCGCCATCGGTTCGGCGACCATCGCTCTGGTGGGCGCTCTCGTGGTCGCGATGTTCCTGCCGGGGAAGACGCCCGCCGGACAGAAGTCCGGCGAGGGCGAACGGTCGGTACGTGCCGGGGCGGGCCGGTGACAGCCACGGCCCCGGAGAGCCGAAAACTCCGCCCCAGGGTTCCGGGCGGCCCCCGGAACCCTGGGGCGGCTCACAGAGGCACCGCCGGCGTGGGCGAGAATCGGAACGGCGGACGGTGCGGCGAGAGGTGGATTCACGTGCAGGCAGAGGCACAGGTACAGGGCCAGGACTGCCCGGTCCGGGAGGATCCGGAACCGCGAAGGGGCCGGCCGCGCAGTGCGGCGGCCGAGCGGGCGATCCTGGACGCCGTCGTCGAACTGCTGGAGGCCGGTGAGCCCCTCGCCGGCCTGTCCATCGAGCGGATAGCCCGGACCGCCGGGGTCGGCAAGGCGACCATCTACCGGCGATGGAGCGGCAAGGAGGAGCTCTTCGTCGATGTCCTGCGAGACATCGAGCCCCCGGAACCCACCGTCTCCGGCACCGCCGGACTCGACGACCTGCGGCTGCTGCTGGAGTCACTGCGCAGGCGCGGCCTGGCCCAGCGCTCCTCCGTCCTGCTCCACAACGTCTTCGCGCAGATGAAGAGCCACCCCAAGCTGTGGTCCGAATACCAATGCACCGTCATAGCCCCCCGCCGCGCCGCCATGCTGGCCGCCGTGCAGCGGGCGGTCGACGCCGGGGAGCTCCGCGGAGACCTGGACGTGGAACTGATGGACGACCTGTTCCTGGGGCCCATGCTCGTGCGCACCATTCACCGGCCCGAAGCGCCGCTGCCCGAGGATCTCGCCGACAGCATCATCCAGGTTCTGACCGAGGGCCTCGCCCCCCGGCCCGCCGCCGACGACCGACACCCCGGACCCGCCCGAGTGTGATCGTTCTGTCACAAGCCCCCGCAGATCCTTCCTGGTCGGAACCCGCCGGACCCCGTCCTTCGTCCTCGTGGCAGTACAGCCGTCGTGGACGGCAGGAAACACGCCGCCCATCGCCTAGGGTCGAGGGCGCGGCGACATGCACGGCAAGGCAGTGAGGACAGCGCGATGGTGCAGGCGTACGGAGCGGACACCGGGAACGACCGTGCGGAGCCGCGGCGCACCGGGGCCGGATCCCGTTTCCGGGACCTGCGCGACAGATGGACCCGCGACAAGGGCATCTGGCGGCGCGGAATCGTCCTTGCCGTCTGCGCGGTCCTCCTCACCCTCGTGATGGTCTTCCACGCCGACATCCCGAACACCATCGGCAACCTGGGCAGCCTCACCGAGACGTTCCTGCCGTGGATCGGCGTGTTCATCCCGCTGCTGCTGATTCTGGGCCTGGTGCGCCGCTCGGCGACCGCGCTGATCGCCTTGCTGCTGCCGGTCGTGGTCTGGCTCAATCTCTTCGGCGGGCTGATGCTCTCCGACAAGTCGGGCAGCGGCGGCGACCTCACCGTGGCCACCCACAACGTCAACGCCGACAACCCCGACCCCGCGGGCACCGCCCGGCAGGTCGCGGACTCCGGTGCCGACATCATCGCCCTGGAGGAGCTGCCGAGCGGCAAGGTGTCGGCGTACGAGGCGGCGCTCGCCGACCGCTTCCCGTACCACTCGGTGCAGGGGACCGTCGGTCTGTGGAGCAAGTACCCGATGAGCGACACCCGGCCGGTCGACATCAAGATGGGCTGGACCCGGGCGATGCGTTCCACGGTGACGACGCCCAAGGGTGAGGTCGCCGTCTACGTGGCCCATCTGCCGTCCGTTCGGGTCAAACTGCACGCCGGATTCACCGCCAACCAGCGCGACGACAGCGCGGACGCCCTGGGCGAGGCCATCGCCGACGAACGGCTCGGCAAGGTGATCCTGCTCGGTGACCTCAACGGCACGATGAACGACCGCTCGCTCAACGAGGTCACCTCCCAGATGAGGTCCACCCAGGGCGCGGCCGGCGACGGGGTCGGCTTCAGCTGGCCGGCGTCGTTCCCGATGGCACGGATCGACCAGATCATGGTGAAGGGCGTCGAGCCGATGTCGTCGTGGACGCTCCCGGCGACGGACAGCGACCACCTTCCGATCGCGGCGCGCGTGGAGCTGTGACCGGCGGCCGGTCCGGTTCCAGCGGGCTCGGGGGCGTTCAGTGCCTCACCCCCGGTCGGTCCGGGTGCCGGGAAGCGCGAGCCTGCCCGTACGGGCGAGGACGACAACCAAGGCGGCCATGGCCAGCCAGCCGGGCCAGCCCGCGAGGCTCATATGCAGCGGCTCCAGCGGGGCGTCCGGTTCGGCGAACTCCCTGACCATGCTCACGCTGGCCGAGCTGACGAAGGCATGGCCGACCACCGCCGGTACCACCGATCCGGAGGCCAGCCGCAGCCAGGTGAAGACCGGCAGCGCGAGGCCGCAGCTCACCAGCATCGCGGGCACGGCGACGTACCACGGCTCACCGGGGTACTGCCCGCCCATCAGCAGGGTCGGCAGGTGCCAGAGCGCGAAGGCGGCACCCGTGCCCAGATAGGCGCGCAACGCACGCGTGGTTCCCTTCCCCTGAGCGAGCCGGGGGAGCAGATACCCCTGCCAGCCCAGTTCCTCACCGAAGAACAGCGGCAGGGACAGCAGCATCTGTACGAGCGCCGTTCCGGCCCAGGCGGTCGCCCCGCTCCAGCTCACACCCTCGAAGGGATAGACACCCGCCGCCGTGCCGATGGCGAGCGTCGCGACGGTGAGACCGGCCGGGACCGCGACGGCCGTCAGCAGCCACCCCACCGCACGGGGCCACGGCTCGGAAGACGCAGCGCGAGCGCGTCGCGCACCCGGCTGGTCACCCGGTCCCGGTCACCCCGACTCGCGCCACCGATTGGTGATCGGCAGCCGCCGGTCCTTGCCGAAGCCCTTCGGGGAGATCTTCGTGCCCGGCGGGTACTGCCGCCGCTTGTACTCCGCCGTGTCCACCATCCGCAGCGTCTTCATGACCAGCGCCTCGTCGAACCCGGCCGCGACGATTTCGTCCAGGCCCTGGTCCCGGTCGACGTACAGCTCCAGGATCCGGTCCAGTACGTCGTAGTCGGGCAGCGAGTCCGTGTCGACCTGTCCCGGGCGCAGCTCGGCGCTGGGCGGCTTGGTGATGGACGCCTCCGGGATCGGAGGGGTCTGCCCGCGTTCCTCGGCGGCGCGGTTGCGCCACTTCGCGAGGCGGAAGACCGACGTCTTGTAGACGTCCTTGATCGGGCCGTACGCCCCGACCGAGTCGCCGTAAAGCGTCGAGTAGCCGACCGCCAGCTCGGATTTGTTGCCCGGCGCGAGGACGATCTGGCCCTCCTGGTTGGAGACGGCCATCAGCATCGTGCCGCGCAGCCGGGACTGGAGGTTCTCCTCGGCAAGGCCGGTGAGCCCCAGCGAGCCCATGTACGCGTCGAACATCGGCTCGATCGGTACGGTGCGGAAGTTCAGCCCGGTACGGCGGGCCAGCTCGGCCGCGTCGCCCTTGGAGTGGTCCGAGGAGTACTTCGACGGCATCGAGATGCCGTACACGTTCTGTGCGCCCAGCGCGTCGCAGGCGATGGCCGCGACCAGCGCCGAGTCGATCCCGCCGGAGAGTCCGATCAGCACACTGCTGAAGCCGTTCTTGGCGGCGTAGGCACGCAGGCCCACGACCAGCGCCGAGTACAGCTCCTCGTCGTCGTCGAGCCGCTCCGCGTAACCGCCGGTCAGCTCCGTGTCGTACGCCGGGAGGGGCTCCTCGCAGAGCACCACGTGGTCGATCCGCAGCCCGTCGTTCACGACACCGGACGGCGCCTCGGCCGCGGCGGCCGGCAGGTCGAGGTCGAGGACGACGCTGCCCTCGGCGAACTGCGGGGCGCGGGCGATCACTTCGCCGTTCCGGTCGACGACGATCGAGTCGCCGTCGAAGACCAGCTCGTCCTGGCCGCCGATCATCGCCAGATACGCGGTCGTGCAGCCGGCCTCCTGGGCCCGCTTGCGGACCAGTTCCAGCCGGGTGTCGTCCTTGTCCCGCTCGTACGGCGAGGCGTTGATCGACAGCAGCAGCCCGGCGCCGGCGGCCCGCGCGGCCGGCACCCGGCCGCCGTCCTGCCAGAGGTCCTCGCAGATCGCGAGCGCCACATCGACGCCGTGGACCCGCACGACCGGCATCGAGTCGCCCGGCACGAAGTACCGGAACTCGTCGAAGACACCGTAATTGGGGAGGTGGTGCTTGGCGAAGGTCAGCGCGACCTGCCCGCGGTGCAGCACCGCGGCGGCGTTCTGCGGGGCGCCGGCGGGCTGCCCGTAGCGCGGCTGGGCCGTCTCGGAGCGGTCGAGGTAACCGAGGACGACCGGCAGCTCCCCGAAGCCCTCCGCGTCGAGACGGGCGGCGAGCGCGCGCAGTGCCTGACGCGAGGCCTCGACGAAGGACGACCGCAGGGCCAGGTCCTCGACGGGGTAGCCGGTCAGCATCATCTCGGGGAACGCCACCAGATGGGCGCCCTGTTCGGCGGAGTGCCGGGTCCAGTGGACGATCGCCTCGGCGTTGCCGGAGAGATCACCGACGGTCGAGTCGATCTGATTCAGTGCGAGGCGTAGTTGAGGCACGCGCACCAGTGTAATCGTCTGACTGACGCAATGTCCTGGCGGGCCGCGCAATCGCGGAGCCGCCCGCCAGGAACGGGTCAGTGGTGGTAGCCGACGACCGTCATCATGCCCACGTCCGAGTGGTAGATGTTGTGGCAGTGGAGCATCCACAGACCCGGGTTGTCCGCGTCGAACTCGACGGCCATTGAGCTGTGCGGCCGGACGATCACGGTGTCCTTGCGCGCCCACGCGGCCTGCCCCCGCCGGGAGGCCCGGCGCTCCGGCCCGGCGGGTCCCACCAGGCCGAACGAGTGCCCGTGCAGATGGACGGGGTGCCACATCGACGTGACGTTGTAGAACTCCAGCCTGACCCGCTCGCCCGCCCTGACCGGATGGCGCTGTCCGGGGTTGTACGGCTTGCGGTCGAAGGCCCAGTCGTACGCTCTCATGCTGCCGGTCAGCTTGAACCGCAAGGTCCGGTCGGCCTTGCGGACGGACAGCGCCACGGATTCGTCCGGCGACAGGTCGAACGCCTCCACCAGCTTTCCGTCCAGCTCCTTCGGCCGTACGGAGGCGGTGGGCGCCGTGCCCTTTCCGGTGCGGAGCAGGGCCAGCGCCGACGCCCGCTTGCCCTCGGCGAGCGCGGTCAGCGGGAACACCCCGTCCCCGGCGGTGACCACCACGTCGTACCGCTCACCCATGCCCAGCAGCAGGGCGTCCGTCGTGGTGTGCCGGACCGGGTAGCCGTCGGTGTGGGTGATCGTCATCCGGTGGCCGCCGAGCGCGACACGGAAAGCGGTGTCGCCGCCCGCGTTGATGATGCGAATCCGGATCCGGTCGCCGGGTTTGGCGGTGAAGGAGGTGGGGGCCTTCGGGATGCGGCCGTTGATCAGGTAGTGCGGGTAGTCGACATTGCCCCCGTGGCTGTCGAGCAGTTCGCTGAACGAGTTCTTCATGACACGGGAGGGCCCGGAGCGGCGCTTGGCGGACTTGGGGGACTTGGGGGAACCTCCGTGCCCGGTGTCGCCCGAATCGCTCTTGTCGTCCATGCCGCTCTTGTCGCCCATGCCGGCATGGCCCATCCCGTGGCCCATGCCGCCCCGGCCCCCGCTGAGTTCGTCGAGCACCCCGTCCGGCGTGGAGCCGTCCACCCCGTCGACCCAGTCGTCGAGGACGACGACCCACTCCTTGTCGTACTTGAGGGGCTCCTTGGGATCGTCGACGATCAGTGGCGCGTACAGACCGCGGTCCTGCTGGACGCCCGTGTGCGGATGGAACCAGTACGTTCCCGGGTGCGGCACCTTGAAGCGGTACGCGTACTCGGCGCCCTGCTTGATGGGCGGCTGGGTCAGGTCGGGTACGCCGTCCATGTTGTTGCGCACATTGAGCCCGTGCCAGTGCAGGCTGGTCGTCGCCGGAAGGTGGTTGGCGAGGGTGAGCGCCAGGCTGTCGCCGACCGCGACCCGGAGTTCCTTGCCGGGCAGCCGGCCTTCGTAGGCCCAGGAACTGACGACGAGCCCGCCACCCAGATCGAGGCGGGACGGGGTGGCGGTGAGGTGGATCTTGTGTTCGGGGCCGTGGCCCCGCTTGGCCTCGGCCGCGGCGACCTCCTCCCCGTCGGGGGTGACGTACTCGCCCCTGGGCTGGGGGGCGGTCCCGTGGTTCGCACCGCCGTGGCTCGTGCCGCCGGCGTTCGCGCCGCCGGCCTTCGTACCGCTGCGGGCCGTGTCGGATTCGCCGGAGCAGGCGGCCAGGACTGCCGTACCGGCAGTGGCGACAGCGGCGCCGAGCACGGCGCGTCGGGTGGGTGGAGTACGCATGGCGGAAGCACCTCGGGGTGTTGTCGGTATTTCGGTCTGCTGGGGGAGGGGGAGGCACCCCTCCTATATGCACAGCACCGACAACGAAGCGAGATGGGCCCGGCCCGGCCGGGAAACCGGCCCCGCGGTCGGCGACACCCGCGCCACGACGCCCCTGAGGAGGTGAGCGATCCCGATGAGCAGCACAACGGACAGCGACAACTGTCCGTATGTCGCACATCTACTCAGGGTCATGTCGAGCACCCTACCCCCACCCCGTATGCGCCGCGCGCGGAAACGTATCGCCGCAGCAATACAGGGCCCGGTGGCGAGAACGCACAGCGACCCGGCACCCCTCGTGGGCAAGGGGCACCGGGTCATTGGGCTGGGTGATCGTGGACCGGTCAGCCGGGGGCGTAGACCTTCTCCACCCAGTGGGCGATCTGCTCGTCGGAGAGGTGATGCGCCAGGTCGGCTTCGCTGATCATGCCGATCAGCCTCTTGTTCTCGACCACGGGAAGCCGGCGGATCCGATGGGTCTGCATCTCCTCCAGAACCATGTCCACACCCGCCTCCGCGTCGATCCAGCGAGGGGTGCCCTGGGCGAGGTCGCCTGCGGTCATCTTCGACGGATCGTGTCCCATCGCCACACAGCCGACCACGATGTCGCGGTCCGTGAGTATGCCGATCATCCGGTCCTGTTCGCCTTCGGCCGAGATGGGCAGCGCACCCACTTTGTGGTCGCGCATCAGCTGTGCGGCGCGGTCGAGTGTCTCGTGCGCGGGGATCCACGTGGCCCCGGTGTGCATGATGTCCTTGGCGGTGGTCATGAGGGATTCCTCCTGCGTGCCGGTGGGCATGCTGTACGACCCCGAGCGAACCCATCGTCATGGGCCCGTTCGGGGCACGCGACCGCTATCACCCGTTCGGGTGCATATGCGGCTCGGAGGGAATCTTTCAGGACCGGGGCTTCGCGCCTCGTGCCGCCAGCATCCGGGCCATCATGTCCAGCTCGGACTGCTGGGCCTCGACCATTCCCTGGGCCAGCCGCTTCTCCACCTTCACCGTGCACAGCCGGGCGCAGCCGCGGGCCATGTCGATGCCGCCCTTGTGGTGGTCGGTCATCAGCTGGAGGTACAGGATCTCGGCCTTCTTGCCGTTCGCCCTGCGGAGCCGGTCCAGCTCGGTCCTGGTGGCCATACCGGGCATGAGGGAGCCGTCATGGGCCCGGAAACCGGCGGCCCCCGTGCCCGCCATCCCGTCCATTCCTTCCATGCCGTCCATCGTGTGTCCCTCGTGCCCCGCCGCCATCCAGGCCATCGGCTCCTGCCCGGCGGCCGCCTTCGGCAGCTCCCACAGGTCCAGCCAGCCGAGCATCATGCCCCGCTGGTTGGCCTGCGTATTGGCGATGTCGTACGCGAGACGGCGTACCTCCTCGTCCTTCGTACGGTCACGCACGATGAAGGACATCTCGACGGCCTGCTGATGGTGAACCGCCATGTCGCGGGCGAAACCGGCGTCCGCCGAGTCCACCACGGGTGTGCGCGGGGCGGGCGCGGCGGCGTGGTCCGCGTGGTCGTCCCGCGCGGAGGCGACCGTCGCCACCCCCGCGAACAGCAGCGCGAGCACGACGGCGGAGCCCGCCACCCACTGGATGCGCCGGTCGCGTTTCACCACGGTCACTGGGCCCCCAGCCCGCCCGTGCACGCGGCACCGGGCTCGGGCGTCTGCGGCCCCTGGACGAACTCGGCGAAGAACTGGTCGACCCGCCGGTCGTCGGCGCTGTCCACCGTCACCTGATTGCCCCAGGCACTCAGCATGATCGTCCCGGCCTGGCCCTCGTACGGGCTCATCAGCGAGTACGGTGTCCTGCCGACCCGCTCGGCCAGCTTCGCCACATCGGCGTCCGAGGCCTTGTCCGTGTACGTCACCCACACCGAACCGTGCTCCAGCGAGTGCACGGCGTTCATGTCGGGGATCGGCTTTTTGTATACCTCGCCGTCGCAGTTCATCCATACGGGGTTGTGGTCACCGCCGACCGGGGGCTTCATCGGGTACGTGACCGGCGTGGTGACGTGGTTGCGGGTCAGCTTCTTCGCGTCCCACGTCTTCAGCCCCTCGATCGGCTCGGTGGCGAGCTTCTTCTGCTCGGCCGCGGACGCCTTGACATCGTCCGCCTGAACGGCCTTCTTCTTCTCCGACGCCTCGGACTTGTCCAGCACCATGTACGAGCCGAAGCCGACCAGGCCCACGACGACGAGGACGCTCAGGCTTATGGCCAGGACACGGTTGCGGCGCTCCCGCGCGCGGTCGGCGTTGCGCATGTGCTCTATGCGGGTCCTGCGGTCGAAGCTCATGTCGTCAGGTCCTTCTGCAAAGGGGCGGGAAGGGACAAGAAGCGGTCGGGAAAACCAGTGCGTACCGGGCAGTTGCGAAGCCGCTCCGCCCCGTGCACACCATGGGCGCCGATCGTAGTGGGTGGCCGGGTGCTCCATGTCACGTCGTGTGCGTAATCTGGGTGAAATCCCGGGTCGTGATACTGGAGCTTCTCCCCTACCCCCGGCGGTGGTGCACGGACCGTCTGAACTGCAAGGATGTGGCTATGGACAAGCAGCAGGAATTCGTCCTCAGGACGCTTGAGGAGCGCGACATCCGCTTCGTACGGCTGTGGTTCACAGATGTGCTCGGCTACCTCAAGTCCGTTGCCGTGGCCCCCGCCGAGCTGGAACAGGCGTTTGACGAGGGCATCGGCTTCGACGGCTCGGCCATCGAGGGCTTCGCCCGGGTGTACGAGTCCGACATGATCGCCAAGCCGGACCCGGGTACGTTCCAGATCCTGCCGTGGCGCGCGGAGGCCCCCGGCACGGCCCGGATGTTCTGCGACATCCTGATGCCCGACGGTTCGCCGTCCTTCGCGGATCCGCGCTATGTCCTCAAGCGCATCCTCGCCAAGACCTCCGACCTGGGCTTCACCTTCTACACCCACCCGGAGATCGAGTTCTTCCTGCTGAAGGACAAGCCGGTCGACGGCAGCCGCCCCACCCCCGCCGACAGCTCCGGCTACTTCGACCACACCCCGCAGAACGTCGGCATGGACTTCCGCCGCCAGGCGATCACCATGCTCGAATCGATGGGCATCTCGGTCGAGTTCAGCCATCACGAGGGCGCCCCCGGCCAGCAGGAGATCGACCTGCGGTACGCGGACGCGCTCTCCACCGCCGACAACATCATGACCTTCCGCCTGGTGATGAAGCAGGTCGCGCTGGAGCAGGGCGTGCAGGCGACGTTCATGCCGAAGCCGTTCTCCGAGTACCCCGGCTCGGGCATGCACACCCACCTCTCCCTCTTCGAGGGCGACCGCAACGCCTTCTACGAGTCGGGCGCCGAGTACCAGCTGTCCAAGGTCGGCCGCTCCTTCATCGCCGGTCTGCTCACCCACGCCGCGGAGATCTCCGCAGTGACGAACCAGTGGGTCAACTCCTACAAGCGCATCTGGGGCGGCTCCTCCCGTGCCGCGGGCGCCGGCGGCGAGGCCCCCTCGTACATCTGCTGGGGCCACAACAACCGTTCCGCGCTCATCCGTGTCCCGATGTACAAGCCCGGCAAGACCGGTTCCGCCCGCGTCGAGGTCCGCTCCATCGACTCCGGCGCCAACCCCTACCTGACGTACGCGGTGCTGCTCGCCGCGGGCCTCAAGGGCATAGAGGAGGGCTACGAACTCCCGGCCGGCGCCGATGACGACGTCTGGGCCCTGTCCGACGCCGAGCGCCGCGCGATGGGCATCGAACCCCTGCCGCAGAACCTCGGCGAGGCGATCTCGCTGATGGAGAAGAGCGAACTGGTCGCCGAGACGCTCGGCGAGCACGTCTTCGACTTCTTCCTGCGCAACAAGAAGCAGGAGTGGGAGGAGTACCGCAGCGAGGTTACGGCCTTCGAGCTGAAGGCACTGCTGCCGGTGCTGTAATCGCAGGTCAGCCGCATTGCGGCGACGCAGTGACGATCCGGGCCAGAGGCGTCGTGTCTCTGGCCCGGAGTCCGTTCAGGTCGGCGCGGCTGTTGTGCGAGCGCCTCGATGGTTCCGACCACCGTGATCAACCGCCTGTGGCCGCCCGTATTGCTCGTTCGGGTGCGTACCTCGTGCGGGCTTCAGTCCTGATGTCCAGGATTGACCTCGCGACCTGTTTCCTCGTGAGGGTGGAAGAACATGCCGACGTACGTCACGTTGCTGAACTGGACCGATCAAGGGATCCGGAATTGCAAGGACACCGCGAAGCGCGCCGAGGACTTCGGCGCAGCGGCACAGAAGCTCGGGGCGAAGCTGCTGAACATCTACTGGACCGTCGGTCCGTACGACCTCGTGGCCGTCGTCGAGGCGCCCGACGACGAAACCGCTACCGCAGTACTCCTACAGCTCGGCGGAGTGGGCAACGTCCGTACGACGACTCTGCGGGCCTTCGGTCGAGAAGAGATGGATCGCATCATCGGCAAGACCGCCGGCTGACGACTTCCACTCACTGCAAGCGAAGGCCTCCGGCGAGTTGGCTGAGCAGCCCGCCTTACAAGTCTGCTGGGGTCCTGAGCCGGCCACCTGCGTACATGCCAGGTCTACCACCTGCCCGGTCGGCGTCATCGGAGCGCCGTGGACGGCTGTGAACTGCGCTGAGTGAGACGGGGCCTGATACGGCCCAGCCCGGCTGTTCCGCCTCGCCTTGCGCGTACTTCTTCTTGCCCTGGGTCTTGTCGGGGATCTCGAGGACCTGCGTTTATGCAGTTCCAGGGCGGGGCCACGGCCGCCTGAGTGGTCGTCATTGGCCGTTGTCGGCGGCTGCCGAGCGGCCTCGGACGGCCCAGAGACGGCCCAGGCGACGAGCTGCAGCCACTGTTGTTCCCCGCAGCGTATGGCACGGCCGGCATCTGATCCGTAGCTCCAGGCCTTGCCCGGCGGACCATGTGACCAGTCGGCGTTGTCTCGTTGTTCGCGTTGAGGGCGCGGGGTCCTGTCCCTGTCGACCCATCACGCAGAGGCTGCACCGACGCAAAACTCATTGCCCTCCGGGTCTGCCATCAACACATGGTGCCCGTCGAACCTATCGAGGATGGTCCCGCCCGCCTGCACCAGGCGTTCGGACTCTGCCTTGATCCGCGCCCATCGCTCGTCCGGGCCGCCGTGCCCCGGCACTCGAACGTCGATGTGGAGCCGGTTCTTTGCCGTCTTGGGCTCAGGAACCTTGAGGATGCACAAGCGGGGGCCGACGCCGTCGGGATCGCAGAGCCACGCGCCGTCGTCCACGGAGTCGTCCTCCGGCAGGTCGAAGTGCGCGAACCACTCCGCGCGTGTTTTGAAGGGAGCCGGCGGTGGCTCGTCGACATAGCCGAGGGCCGTCTTCCAGAAAACGGCAAGGGGCTGTGCGTCCGCACAATCAAGCGTCAGGTCGATTCTTGCTGCCATGGGGGGACCGTACTGCGCGCCTCTGACAGTCGGGCCATGGCCGAAGGAGCGGGTATCGGCAAATTATGGTCTGAGCCGGAGTCGGATCGAGGCGACGGTGCCGTGAAAGACGTAAGTCCTCTTGTCGTAGCGGGTGGTTGTGCCACAAGGCGCCATGGAGTCGAGTGAGGTGAGAGAGCTTCACCGCTGGGTCGTCGCAGCAACTTGGCTGATGCGGGGGGAAGTTCGGCTCGGGGAATGCCGAGTCGGGCGGTAAGCAGCCCCGACAGCGTCGGGACGGGCCGGCACTGCCGGACAGCCCGGGTCCGGCAAGCGAGACGGGAAGGTGCACGCGAGGAGTCAGTGCTTGACGCCCCGGAACGGCGCCCCGTCCGTCCTGGAGTCCGAGCGTCCCCGCCGGAGGCATGTCTTGAAGCCGCGGGCTTGGTTCTCGGCTCACGCCCTGGGCCTATCCACGCGGGCGCGCGTCGGCGGCGGCAGCGCCGAGCGGGCCGAAGTCAGGAGCGCGGGTGCAGCCAGAGCCGGGTGCCTCGACGAAGCAGCAAAATTCCTACCGTGCAGATGCAGCCCTCGGCGGTGACGAAACTGATGGGCCGTCTGCGGGCCGTCGGAGGCCGGCCCATGGTGACCAACAACGTGCCCGCGGGCGCGCAGAGCTGCGATCACCTGCCAGGTGATGCGGGGCCGAGGGGCCTTTCGGGCCGCGCCCGTCTCAGTCGAACCGGCAGGCCATCTCGTCCAGGATCTCGTCGATCACCTCGGCGGGCTCCCGGGCCGGGTCCTCCTCGATCCACATACGCATGGCGATCCGTAGCGAGGAGAGGAACGCCGCGGCCAGGATCAGGGGGCGGACCGACTTCTCCGACGGGCTCTGGCGGGACGCCACGGCCTCGGTCAAGTCCCGTTCCAGGGCTGCATGGTTGGCGAGCTGCCGGGCGAGCAGCGAGGGGTGCTGCATCGCCAGCCTGGTCCGCAGGGCCCACTCGCGTTCCGGTGGTGCGACCCGTTCGGCGAACTGTGTCATGGCCGCCCGCAGTGCCGCCCATGCGGTCTCCTCGGCAGGCCGCTCGCGCACGGTCCGGACGAGGTCCCTGATCTGCTGCTCCTCGCCGTGGAGGAGGGCGTCTTCCTTGCCCGTGAAGTAGTTGGAGAACGTTCTGCGGGAGATCCCGGCCGCGTCCGCGACGGCCTCCACCGTGACGTGGTCGAAGCCGTGCTCGACGGTCAGCCGCAATGTCGCCTCGTGCACGGCCTGCCTGGTGGCTTCTTTCTTGCGTTCCCGCAGTCCCACAGAGCTCTCCATGGGTTCATTATCTCCGCGCCGAGAATAATTGCGCAGTGGGCAAAATTGCTCGTACGTCGCCGCGAACCCGCTCTCGCCATCGTCGCGAGCCTCGCGGCCGGCATGGCGATGTCCGGCGGCGCGGTCTGCCTCGGCCGGTGCTTCACCCAAGCCACGGCGGCGGAACGCGACTGGCAGTACCGGCGCCTCCCCCGGACATCTCCGTCAAGTGGCCTTCCCGGCCGGGCACACCGGCTGAGGCCGCGACTGCGGTAGTGTGACCCATCCCAACACGGGGACCGACCAAGGAGGTGAGACCCATTACCGCTGTATCAGGCTGGGTGCTCACCCCTCACGATCGCGTGGTCGACCCGACATAATCGACCGCGGAGCGCCCATCGGCTTTCCCGAAAGGCTGCGCTTCATGTCGGTTTCCGCTTCACCGCTCGCCGTTTCCTCCATCGTCACCACACTCCGCGCCGCCGGCTGCGTATTCGCCGAGGACGAGGCGGAGTTGATCGTCTCCACGGCCGCCGACCACGCCGAACTCACGGCCATGGTCGAACGGCGGGCCGCCGGACTGCCCCTCGAACACGTCCTCGGCTGGGCCGAGTTCAGCGGTCTTCGGGTCGCCGTGGACCCCGGCGTCTTCGTACCCCGTCGCCGCACCGAGTTCCTGGTCCGGCAGGCTGCCGCCCTCGCCGGGCCCGGGGCGGTCGTCGTCGACCTCTGCTGCGGTTCGGGAGCCCTCGGTACCGCGCTCGCCGCAACGCTTGGCCGGATCGAACTGCACTCCGCCGACGTTGAACCCGCAGCCGTACGGTGCGCCCGCCGCAACATCGGCGACGCGGGCCGGGTGTACGAGGGCGACCTCTTCGAGCCGCTCCCCGGATCGTTGCACGGCCGGGTGGAGATTCTGCTCGCCAATGTGCCGTACGTACCGACGGAGGACGTCGAACTGCTGCCCCCGGAAGCCCGTATCCACGAACCGCGCGTCGCACTCGACGGGGGAAGGGACGGCCTCGACGTCCTGCGGCGGGTCACCGCCGAGGCTCCGCGGTGGCTGGCACCGGGCGGGCATCTGCTGGTCGAGACGAGCGAACGGCAGGCGGCCCGGGCCGAGGAGACCATCGCCCGTAGCGGCCTGATCCCGCGTGTCGTCACCTCTGACGAGCTGTACGCGACCGTCATCATCGCGACCCGGCCGGAGCCGTCCGGGAACTGAGCGCGGACGGGCGCAGAGGCGGCCCGGTCCGGCCCGGCTCAGGATTTCGGCTTCCGCCGGACCACCGCCGTCCCGGCGTCCAGGTCCACCCCCATGCGGGGCGGCGCGCCGTCCAGCGCGTCGTCCTTCAGGACCTGTTCCTCCACCCGGTGCTCGATCTCCACGCGCTTCGCCGAGTTGAGGAACGCGTGCAGCTCATCGGCGACCGAGGCCCCCACGCCCAGCCCATGACGAGGCGTGCGGGCCGCGAGGACACGTCGCAGCCAATCGGGCCGGCCGGTACGGACGACGGCGTAGCGGGCAGAGGCCAGCAGGAACGGCACCATCACCAGCACGGCCATCGCTAAGAGGCTCGACATCATCACCATGCCCGTCTCAACGCCAGGCGCCGGCCGCCGTTCCCGCCGTCGTACGGCGAGCCGGGGGCTGCGCAGCCCAGCCGATCAGCTGAACCACCACCGCGTCCGGCTGTACGTGGTGCCCTTGCCGAAGCCGAACACCGTACGCGGTGACACCTCGAACACCAACGCCACATGGCCCGCGTGCCGGAACGTGCCGTCCTGGACGTCGAAGCGCCATTCGGGGCCGTACTTCGACTCCCAGGCCGCGGCCGGCCGGTTCAGCCGGTCTCCGTCCGTCACACGCTCCGCCCGGCCCTCGACCACCACGTCGATCCCGTCCGACAGAGTGTTGTTACCGGTGGTCAGTACCACTTCCGGGTTGGCGGCGAGATTCCGGCCCTTGCGTTCCGACGCGCCCGTGCTGAAGTACAGCGCGTCCTTTGACCACACCCCGATCAGTGGGGTGACATGCGGGCGGCCGTCCGGACGGACCGTGCTCAGCCAGTACATCTCCGCCCTGGTCAGAAGCTCTTTCGCCGCCGACCAAGGCTGGCCGTCGCGCTGTCGTGGCTGTAACGGGTATCCAGCTCGGCGAAGGGTTCGAATCCGGACATGCGGGCCTCCCGGTCGGTCCTTGAAGCGAGCCTGCCCCCGAACGCGGACGGCGCACCCGCTACGAATGCATCGGTGCGAGGCTAGGCTCGGAACGCTGGAATGTGTGTGGACGGCGAGCGGGAGAGCACGGAATGACGACGGTGCCGGGGCGCAGGAGCAGTACGTTCACCCGACTGCTGCGGCACGGTTTCACCGACCCCTCCGCGGCCGAGCGGCTCCTCGACCTGCCCGAGCTGTCGTCCGTACGCTCCGATCCGGTGCTGCTCGACGCCCTCGGGGCCACCGCCGACCCCGATCTGGCACTGCGCGGCGTCGTCCGGCTGGTGGAGGCCGAGCAGCCGGACGAGCGGCAGGTCCTCCTGGACACCCTCGTCACCGCCAAACCGCTGCGGGACCGGCTGCTCGGGGTGCTCGGGGCATCCGAGGCGCTCGGTGACCATCTCGCCCGCCATCCCCACGACTGGCATGCGCTCGTCACCTACGAGGCCACCGATCTGCACCCCGGGGTGGCCGAATTCGAGCAGGGGCTCGCCGGGGCCGACGACCCCGACTCGCTGCGCGTCGCCTACCGCCGGTGCCTGCTGGCCATAGCGGCCCGTGACGTGTGCGGTACGACGGACGTCGCCGAGGCTGCCGCCGAACTGGCCGATCTGGCCACGGCGACCCTGCGGGCGGCGCTCGCCATCGCCCGTACGGCCGCACCCTCCGACGCCGCCCAGTGCCGGCTCGCCGTCATCGCGATGGGCAAGTGCGGTGGGCACGAGCTGAACTATGTCTCCGACGTCGACGTCATCTTCGTCACGGAACCGGTCGACGGCTACGAGGAGAGCGCAGCCGTGCAGGCCGCCACCCGGCTGGCCGCGCACATGATGCGGATCTGCTCCGACACGACCGTCGAGGGCACCATCTGGCCCGTCGACGCCAACCTCCGTCCCGAGGGCCGCAACGGGCCCCTCGTACGGACGCTGTCCTCGCACCTTGCGTACTACCAGCGCTGGGCCAAGACCTGGGAGTTCCAGGCGCTCCTCAAGGCCCGGCCGGTGGCCGGCGACCCCGAACTGGGCGCGGAGTACGTCGAGGCCGTCTCGCCGCTCGTATGGCAGGCCGCGGACCGCGAGAACTTCGTCGCCGACGTACAGAAGATGCGCCGCCGGGTCGTCGACAACATCCCCGCCGACCGTGTCGACCGCGAGATCAAGCTCGGTCCCGGCGGGCTGCGGGACGTCGAATTCGCCGTACAACTGCTCCAGCTGGTGCACGGCCGCAGTGACGCCACCCTGCACAGCGGCACCACCCTGGAGGCCCTTCGGGCGCTCGCCGCGGGCGGCTATGTGGGGCGGGTGGACGCCGCGCAGCTGGACGACGCGTACCGCTTCCTGCGCGCCATGGAGCACCGGATCCAGCTCTACCGGCTGCGCCGCACCCATCTGGTCCCGGAGGACGAGGCGGATCTGCGGCGGCTCGGGCGCTCCCTCGGGATGCGTGCGGACCCGATCACCGAGCTCAACCAGGCGTGGAAGCGGCACGCCTCCGTGGTGCGGCGGCTGCACGAGAAGCTGTTCTACCGGCCGCTGCTCGATGCCGTCGCCCAGCTCGCGCCCGGCGAGTCCAGGCTCAGCGCGAAGGCGGCCAAGCACCGGCTCGAAGCCCTCGGATACGCCGATCCGGCCGCCGCGCTGCGGCACCTGGAGGCGCTGTCGTCCGGGGTGTCGCGCAAGGCCGCCATCCAGCGCACCCTGCTGCCGGTGCTGCTCGGCTGGTTCGCGGACTCCGCCGATCCGGACGCCGGGCTGCTCGGCTTCCGCAAGGTGTCCGACGCCCTCGGCAAGACCCCCTGGTACCTGCGGCTGCTGAGGGACGAGGGCGCGGCCGCGGAGAATCTCGCCCGGGTGCTTTCGGCCGGCCGGCTCGCCCCCGACCTGCTGCTCCGTGCGCCCGAGGCGGTGGCGATTCTCGGCGATCCGCAGGGGCTGAAGCCCCGCAGCCGGGAGCACCTGGAGCAGGAGGTGCTGGCCGCGGTGGGGCGCGCGGAGGGTGCCGAATCCGCCGTCGCCGTGGTCCGCGGGGTGCGTCGGCGCGAGCTGTTCCGGACCACGGCCGCGGACCTCATCGGCTCGTACGGTACGGAGGAGAGCCCCGCCGAGGAGGACCCCGGGGCTCTCGTCGACCGGGTCGGCAACGCTGTCACCGATCTCAACGCCGTCACGATCGCGGGAGCCTTGCGCGCCGTCGTACGCGAGCAGTGGGGGGACACCCTCCCCACCCGGTTCACGGTGATCGGCATGGGCCGTTTCGGCGGACACGAGCTCGGATACGGCTCCGACGCCGATGTGCTGTTCGTCCACTCACCGCGCGAGGGCGTCGACGAGCAGGAGGCGGGCCGGGCCGCGAACCAGGTGGTGTCCGAGATGCGGAGACTGCTGCAACTGCCCACCGCCGACCCGCCGTTGATCATCGACGCGGATCTGCGGCCGGAGGGCAAGAGCGGGCCGCTGGTGCGTACGCTGCGGTCGTACGAGGCCTACTACCGGCGGTGGTCGCTGGTCTGGGAGAGCCAGGCGCTGCTGCGCGCCGAGCCGATGGCCGGTGACGAGGAACTCGGCCGTGACTTCGTCGAGTTGATCGATCCGCTGCGCTACCCGATGGAGGGCCTCGGGGAGGACGCGGTCCGCGAGATCCGCCGCCTGAAGGCCCGGATGGAGTCCGAACGGCTGCCGCGCGGCGCTGACCCGACACTCCACACCAAGCTGGGGCGCGGCGGGCTGAGCGATGTCGAGTGGACGGTCCAGCTGATGCAGATGCAGCACGGCTGGGTGGAACCGGGGCTGCGGACGACCCGTACCCGCGAGGCGCTGGCCGCGGCGTGCGCGGCGGAGCTGATCTCGGGCGAGGACGCGCAGACGCTGGACGAGGCGTGGGTGCTGGCGACGCGGGTCCGCAATGCGGTGATGCTGGTACGGGGGCGGCCGGGCGACACGTTTCCGTCGGGGCCGCGTGAACTCACGGCGGTGGGTCGGTACTTGGGGTACGAGCCGGGGCATGTCGGGGACATGCTGGACGACTACCGGCGGATTACGCGGCGGGCGCGCGCAGTGGTGGAGGAGCGGTTCTACGGGGCGTGAGGGGGTGCCCGCTACGGCGCGGGGTCTTTCGGGGCTCCGTCCCGGAGCCCCGGTCCTCGAGCCCCGGACGGGTTGAGGGGATGTCCTCAAGGCCGGGCGGCTCGGTGCGTACGCCCGGTTCGCGGCCGAGCCGTCACCGCCGGAGGGGGCCGTGACCGTCCCCGGCCCCGCCGTATCCACCACCACCGTCTAAGGAGTCCCACCGTGCCCGCAGCCGATCTCCTCCTCACCGGAGCCCGTGTCCGCACCCTCGACCCGGCCCGGCCCGAAGCCACCGCCGTGGCGGTCAAGGACGGAGTGATCACCGCCGTCGGCGACGAGGCCGGACTGCGCGAGTGGCACGGGACCGGCACGGAGAGAGTCGACCTGGCCGGGGCCACCCTCACGCCCGGCCTGGTCGACGCGCACAGCCACCCCGTCTGGGGCCTGGAGATGGCCACCGGCACGGACCTCACCGCCGTCCGCGACCTCGACCAGCTGCGCGCCGCACTCGCCGGGGCCGAACGGACCGAGGGCTGGGTCATCGCCTGGGGCCTGGACCACAACGCCTTCGGCGGCCGGCCCGTCGACCGGCCCTCATCGAGGACGCCATCGGTGGCGCACCCGCCTTCATCCGGCTCTATGACGGGCACTCCGCCCTGGTCAGCGGCGCGGCCCTGGAACGCGCCGGGATCGCAGGCCCCCGCACCTTCGCCCAGCGCTCCACCGTCGTCTGCGACCCCGACGGGCGTCCCACCGGCCATCTGGTCGAGCACGCCGCGATGGATCTGGTCGTCGGACTGCTGCCCAGGCACTCGTACGCCGAGCGCCGCACCCGCCTCGTGGAACTCCTCTCCGGCATGGCCGCCACCGGTCTGACCGGGGCCCATGTGATGGACCTCGGCGACGGGTCCGTGCCCGAGCTGCTGGCCGCGGTGGAGGAGGAGACGGATCTGCCGGTACGGCTCCGGCTGGCCCCCTGGTGCATGCCGGGCGCCGACAAGGAGGCCCTGGACGAACTGGTACGTGTGCAGAGCGAGGCGGGACGCCTCTGGCGGGTCGGCGGCGTGAAGTTCTTCATGGACGGCACCGTCGAGGGCGGCACCGCGTGGCTGGAACACGCCGACTGCCACGGGGAGGGCACCGAGGCGTTCTGGCCGGACCCGGAGGCGTACACCGCTGCTGTTCACCATCTGCACCACGCCGGGGTGGGGACCGCCACGCACGCCATCGGGGACGCGGCCGTGCGGCATGTGCTGGACACGGTGGAGGCGCTGGGGGAGAGCGGCCGGCTCCGCCACCGCATCGAGCACATCGAGACCGTGCCACGGGGCCTGGCCGCCCGGTTCGCCTCGCTCGGGGTGATCGCCTCGATGCAGCCCACGCACACCGCGTACACCCGTGCCGACCACACCGACGAGTGGTCGAAACGGCTCGGCGACGAGCGGGCCGGCCGGGCCTGGCGCTGTCGGGACCTGCGCGATGCCGGGGCGTATCTGACGCTGGGCTCGGACCGGCCGATCGCCCACTACGACGTACGGCAGGTGCTGGCCACGGCCCGGCTGCGGCGGCTGCCCGGGGCGTACGACACCGAGCCGGTCACCGCTGAGCAGGCGCTGACGGGGCTGATGGCACTGGAGGGATGCACCTCGCACGCCGCGGTCGCTGCCGGGGAGTGGGGCGTGGCGGGGCGGATCGCCGTGGGATACCGGGCCGATCTGACGGCGCTCGGGGTGGACCCGGTGCTTGCCCCGGCGGACGAGGTGGGGGAGGCACCGGTGAGGGTCACGGTGTGCGGGGGGCGTGTGGTGCACAGGGGGTGAGGGGCGGGGCGGCGTGGAGGGAGTGGGCGCCTGCGGCGGGCCTGTTCCCCTGCCCGCCCCTTCCCGGCAGCATCGATATGCGGCTCCGCCCCGGACCCCGGTGCTCAATCGCCGGACAGGCTGAAAGATGTCCTCAAACGCCGGACGGGCTTGAATTGCGCGCTGCCGGGTCCGTCGCCGGGTGTTGCGCCCGGATCGGCGTGCCCGCGGACAGGCCGGCCGGCCGTGACCTCCCCCGGGGCGGCGCAACCCGCTTCGGGAGGTGGTGCGGCAGCGAGCCGTACCAGGCGTACGAGATCGCGTAACCGAAGGCCAGACACGTCATGCCACCCAGCGCGTCCAGCCAGAAGTGGTTGGCGGTCGACACGATCACCAGCAGGGTGACGGCCGGGTAGAGCAGGCCCAGGATGCGCGCCCAGGGGGCGGAGGCCAGCGCGAAGATGGTCAGGCCGCACCAGAGCGACCAGCCGATGTGCATCGAGGGCATCGCCGCGTACTGGTTCGACATGTTCTTGAAGTTGCCCGAGGCCATCGATCCCCAGGTCTGATGGATCAGGACGGTGTCGATGAAGTGGCCGCCGTTCATCAGGCGGGGCGGTGCCAGTGGATACAAGTAGTAGCCGAGCAGTGCCAGGGCCGTGGTCGCGAACAGGGCCAGACGGGCCGCCGAGTAACGGCCGGGGTGACGGTGGAACAGCCACACCAGCACACAGACGGTGGCGATGAAGTGCAGTGTCGCGTAGTAGTAGTTCATCGAGACGATCAGCCATGTCACGGAATTCACCGCATGGTTGACCGTCTGCTCCACGGCGATGCCCAGGTAGGTCTCGACCGACCAGATCCGGTCGGCATTGTGCAGGGCCTCGGCCTTCTGCTCGGGGACGGCGTTGCGCACCAGCGAGTAGACCCAGTAACTGGCTGCAATCAGCAGGATTTCGAACCAGATGCGCGGCCGGCGAGGGGATCGCAGGGAACGCAGTCTCGCCGGGCCGCCGCCCTGCCACCCGGCGTTCGCCGTGGGGACCGCCTCGTCCACGATGGGTGACGCGGTGGCCTCCGGCCGGCCTTTCTGTGACGTCACGCTCAATTCACCCATAGGCACAGAGTCTGCCAGAAATGTTCCCTCGCCCGATCATCCTCCGATCGGTTTGGGGCCGCACATCTGACCGTTGGTACTGCGCGCTAGGAGCGGGCGTGCGATCCTGGAACGGCTCCGGAGGCGGAGGCCGGAGCGGGCCCGGGACCTGCGGCCGTTGAACCGCGAACGACCAGTTCGGGCATGAAGACGAACTCGCTGTGCGGAGCGGGTGTGCCGCCGATCTCCTCCAGGAGGGTGCGCACGGCGGCCTGGCCCATTGCCGTGACCGGCTGACGGATCGTGGTCAACGGCGGATCGGTGAACGCTATGAGCGGCGAGTCGTCGAAACCGACCACCGACAGATCGCGCGGCACCTCCAGCGACAGCCGGCGGGCGGCCCTGATCGCGCCGAGCGCCATCATGTCGCTCGCGCACACCACCGCCGTGCAACCCCGCTCCATCAGCGCCGACGCGGCGGCCTGCCCGCCCTCCAGGGTGAACAGCGAGTGCTGGATCAGCTCTTCCACCTCGTCCGGGGCGAGCTTCAACTGCTCCTGCACGGTGGAACGGAAGCCCTCGATCTTGCGCAGGACCGGCACGAACCGCTTGGGCCCTACCGCCAGGCCGATCCGCTGATGGCCCAGCGACACGAGATGGGTCACCGCGAGCCGCATCGCGGCCCGGTCGTCCGGCGAGATGAACGGCGCCTGCACCTTGGGTGAGAAGCCGTTGACCAGGACGAACGGGACGCCCTGGGCGCGCAGTTGCTCGTAGCGCTGCATATCGGCCGAGGTGTCGGCGTGCAGCCCGGAGACGAAGATGATGCCCGAGACACCGCGGTCGACCAGCATCTCGGTCAGCTCGTCCTCGGTGGAGCCGCCGGGGGTCTGGGTCGCCAGCACCGGGGTGTAGCCCTGCCGGGTCAGCGCCTGGCCGATGACCTGGGCCAGCGCCGGAAAGATGGGGTTCTCCAGCTCGGGCGTGATCAGCCCGACCAGTCCCGCGCTGCGCCTGCGCAGCCGTACGGGCCGTTCGTAGCCGAGAACGTCGAGCGCGGCGAGAACGGATTCACGGGTGGCCGCTGCAACACCGGGCTTGCCGTTCAGTACACGGCTGACCGTCGCTTCGCTGACCCCCGCCTGAGTTGCGATATCGGCAAGCCGTGCGGTCATGGAAGTGGACTGTACCGGGCGTATGTCGGATTGCCCACCATCCACAGGAATCGGACGACCGTACCTGTGGGGTGGTCCGGGGTGGGATCGCGGCAACATCTTGCAAGGTCTTGCGAGCCCGGATTGCGGATCGCAGTCAGATCGTCGCACTACGGGATCGTGGGCTGTGGCCTGCCACTGCCAGGAATTGACGGCTCGCGTCAAGAGGCTTGACGGCAACCGTGCGGACACGCGAATGTAACGATCGTCGGCGCTTGCAGAAATCTTCCGCAAACTCTTTCGGCGTTCTTTCATCCTTGTTACGTTCACGTCGACCCGGCGCCGCGACGGAGCGGTACGGCAGTTGAAGGAGTTCACAGATGCGACGTGGCATAACGGCCACCGCCCTGGTCGCGGCCCTGGCGCTCGCGGCGACCGCCTGCGGCGGTGACACCGACGGCACGAGCAAGAGCTCGGGCGAGCTCTCCGGCACGGTGACGTGGTGGGACACCTCCACCGTGGGCAGCGAGGACAAGGTCTTCAAGAAGATCGCTGAGGACTTCACCAAGCAGCACCCGAAGGTGCACATCAAGTACGTCAACGTGCCCTTCGGCGACGCGCAGAACAAGTTCAAGAACGCGGCCCAGTCCGGCTCCGACGCCCCCGACGTCATCCGCTCCGAGGTCGCCTGGACCCCCGAGTTCGCGGACCTCGACTACCTCGCCCCGCTGGACGGCACCCCCGCGCTGCAGAGGCCGGACGACTTCCTGAAGCAGGCCGCCGCGTCCACCAAGTACAACGGCAAGACGTACGCGGTGCCGCAGGTCATCGACTCCATGGGCATCTTCTACAACAAGAAGATCTTCAAGGAGGCCGGCGTCGAGGTCCCCAGGACCGTCGACGAGCTGAAGACCGTCTCCAAGAAGATCAAGGACAAGACCGGCAAGACCGGTATGTACCTGCGTGGCGACGACGCGTACTGGTTCCTCTCCTTCCTGTACGGCGAGGGCGGCGACATGGTCGACGCCTCCACCAAGTCCGTCACCATCGACAACCCCGAGGGCGTCAAGGCGATGAAGGTCGTCAAGGACCTCGTCGACTCCGGTGCGGCCAAGACCGATGCCACGGACGGCTGGGACAACATGCAGTCGTCCTTCAAGGACGGCAAGGTCGCCATGATGATCAACGGCCCGTGGGCCATCGCCGACACCTATGCCGGCAAGGAGTTCAAGGACAAGGCCAACCTGGGCATCGCCCCGGTCCCGGCCGGCTCCGCCGGACAGGGTGCCCCGCAGGGCGGTCACAACCTGGCCGTCTACGCGGGCTCGAAGAACCTCGACGCCTCCTACGCGTTCGTCGACTACATGACGTCCGCGGACACCCAGGCCGAGGTCACCAAGGAGTTGGGCCTCCTGCCGACCCGTACCTCCGCCTACGCCAAGCAGGAAGTCGTCGACAGCGAGATCGTCGGCTTCTTCAAGCCCGTCGTCGAGACCGCCGTCGAGCGCCCCTGGATCCCGGAGACCGGCAGCCTCTTCGCGCCGCTCGTCACCGAGTACACCAAGGTCCTCACCGGCCAGGCCACGCCGGAGAAGGCCGTCAAGACGACCGGCGACTCCTACCGCAAGCTCCTCAAGGGCTGGAAGTAACAGGAAGGCAGGCCGGCTGATGGCTGTCCACACCAGCCAGTCGGTGGCGAAGGCCGCGGGCGACGACGTCGCCCGCGGCCGTAGCCGCGGTACTGGCACCCCCCCGCCGCCGGGCAGGCTCCGGCGTGCTCTGTCGACCCACTGGTACGCCTGGACCATGGTCGCCCCGGTCGTCCTCGTGATCGGCGTGATCATCGGCTACCCGCTGGTCCGCGGCATCTACCTGTCGATGACCGATGCCAATGAGCGCAACGTCGAGCGGTCCATCGGTGTCAACCACTCGCCCGCCACGTACAAGTTCGTGGGCCTGGACAACTACACCGAGGCGATCACGGGCGACCAGTTCCTCGGCACGCTCGGGTGGACCCTGGTGTGGACGGTCTCCTGTGTGGCCATCACCTTCTCCCTCGGCATGGCCCTCGCCAACATCCTCAACCGCAGAATCGCCGGCCGCTCCGCGTACCGGATGGCGCTCATCCTGCCCTGGGCCATCCCCGGCTTCGTCTCCGTCTTCGCCTGGCGCTTCCTCTACAACAAGGACCGCGGGCTGCTCAACAAGATCCTCTCCGGCGGCGGATTCGACGGCATCCCGTGGCTGAACGACCCGACCTGGGCGAAGTTCTCCGTCATCGCCGTCAACGTCTGGCTCGGCGTGCCGTTCATGCTGGTCGCCCTGCTCGGCGGACTGCAGTCGATCCCCAGCGAGCAGTACGAGGCCGCCGAGATGGACGGTGCCACCGCATGGCAGCGCTTCCGCCACATCACGCTGCCCGGACTGCGGCCGGTCTCCACCACGGTGATCCTGCTCTCCACCATCTGGACCTTCAACATGTTCCCGGTGATCTTCCTGCTGACCGGCGGCGGACCGGGCGACGCCACCCAGATCCTGGTCACCCAGGCGTACAAGTTCTCCTTCGAGATCAGCCCGCGCGACTTCGCGCAGTCCTCCACCTGGGGCGTACTGATCCTCGTACTCCTGCTGATCTTCGCCGCCGTCTACCGGCGAGTCCTGCGCACCCAGGGAGACGACTGGTGACCACCGCCCCCGCAACCACCGTCCCGGCGACCCCCGCACGGCACTCCGTGCGCAAGGTCCGGCTGCGCGGCGAGCGTTCGCCGATCGCCTCCGTCGGGCTGCACCTCACACTCATCGTCGCGTCCGTGATCGCCGTCTTCCCCGTGCTGTGGGTTCTGCTCACCTCGCTGAAGCCCGCCGCGTACGCGACCACCACGGACTTCTTCAAAGAGACCACGTTCGAGAACTACACGAACCTGATCCGGGACACGAAGTTCCTCACCTGGTTCGGCAACTCCCTGCTCGTCGCGGGGCTCACCACACTCCTCGGCGTCATCATCTCCGCCTCCACCGGTTACGCCGTCAGCCGCTTCCGCTTCCCCGGCAAGCGCGGGCTGATGTGGACGCTGCTGATCACCCAGATGTTCCCGGTCGCCGTCCTCATCGTGCCGATCTACAACATCATGTCGGGCATGGGGCTGCTGAATCAGCCCGCCGGCCTCGTCATCACCTACCTCACCATCTCGGTGCCGTTCTGCGCCTGGATGATGAAGGGCTTCTTCGACACCATCCCGCGCGAGATCGACGAGTCGGGCCAGGTCGACGGCCTCACCCCGTTCGGCACGTTCTGGCGGCTCATCCTGCCGCTCGCCAAGCCCGGCCTCGCCGTCACCGCGTTCTACTCCTTCATCACCGCGTGGGGCGAAGTGGCGTACGCCTCCGCCTTCATGGTCGGCGAGGACAACCTCACCCTCGCGGGCGGACTGCAGCTCTTCGTCAACCGGTACGGGGCCCAGTGGGGGCCGATGACCGCCGCGTCCGTGCTCATCGCGATACCCGCGGCCCTGGTCTTCCTCTTCGCCCAGCGCCATCTCGTCACCGGCATGTCCGCCGGAGCCGTCAAGGGCTGACGCAGCACGCCCCGTACGACCCGCACGCACCAAGTCACGGCGTCGCCGGAATCCCGACCCGGTCCCGGCGACGCTCCCCACCCAGACACCCCAGGGACGACATGACCCAGCACCTCGCTGCCCCCTCCACCGGCACGTCCGACGACGCTCCGGGCCACCGCACCGGCTGGTGGCAGGACGCGGTGATCTACCAGGTCTATCCGCGGAGCTTCGCCGACGGCAACGGCGACGGCATGGGCGATCTCGCAGGCGTACGGGACAGGCTTCCGTACCTCAAGGACCTCGGCGTCGACGCGGTCTGGCTCAGCCCGTTCTACGCGTCCCCGCAGGCCGACGCGGGCTACGACGTCGCCGACTACCGTGCCATCGACCCGATGTTCGGCACCTTGCTGGACGCCGACGCGCTGATCCGGGACGCCCACGACCTGGGCCTGCGGATCATCGTGGACCTGGTGCCCAACCACTCCTCCGACCAGCACGAGTGGTTCAAGCGCGCCCTCGCCGAGGGCCCCGGCTCCGCGCTGCGCGAGCGCTACCACTTCCGCCCCGGCAAGGGCGCGGACGGCGAACTCCCGCCCAACGACTGGGAGTCCATCTTCGGCGGCCCCGCCTGGACCCGGACCACCGACCCGGACGGCACCCCGGGCGACTGGTACCTGCACCTCTTCGCACCCGAGCAGCCCGACTTCAACTGGGAACACCCGGCCGTCGCCGACGAGTTCCGCTCGATCCTGCGCTTCTGGCTCGACATGGGCGTCGACGGCTTCCGGGTCGACGTCGCCCACGGCCTCGTCAAGGCCGAGGGCCTGCCCGACCTCGGCACCCACGACCAGCTCAAGCTGCTCGGCAACGACGTCATGCCGTTCTTCGACCAGGACGGGGTCCATGAGATCTACCGCTCCTGGCGCACCATCCTCGACGAGTACCCCGGCGAACGCATCGCCGTCGCCGAGGCCTGGACCCCGACCGTCGAGCGCACCGCCAACTATGTGCGCCCCGACGAGATGCACCAGGCGTTCAACTTCCAGTACCTGTCAACCGCCTGGGACGCCGCCGAGCTCCGCAAGGTCATCGACACCTCGCTGGACGCGATGCGTCCGGTCGGCGCCCCCACCACCTGGGTGCTCTCCAACCACGACGTGACCCGGCACGCCACCCGGTTCGCCAACCCGCCCGGCCTCGGCACCCAGATCCGTACGGCCGGCGACCGCGAGCTGGGCCTGCGCCGCGCCCGCGCCGCCACCCTGCTGATGCTGGCGCTGCCCGGTTCCGCGTACGTCTACCAGGGTGAGGAGCTCGGCCTGCCCGACGTCACCGACCTGCCCGACGAGGACCGTCAGGACCCGTCGTTCTTCCGCGCGGAGGGCCAGGACGGCTTCCGCGACGGCTGCCGGGTGCCGATTCCGTGGACCCGCGGCGGCAGCTCGTACGGCTTCGGCAGCGGCGGCAGCTGGCTGCCCCAGCCCGACAGCTGGGGTGGGCTGAGCGTCGAGGCGCAGACCGGCGACGCGGGCTCCACGCTGGAGCTGTACCGGGCCGCGATCGCCGCCCGCCGGGTCCACCCGGGGCTCGGCGCCGGCACCGCGGTGGAGTGGCTCCAGGCCCCCGAGGGTCTACTGGTCTTCGCCCGCCCCGGATTCGTCTGCACCGTCAACACGACAGGCCGTCCGGTACGCATCCCCGTACGCGGCACCGTCCTGCTCTCCAGCACCCCTCTCGCCGCCGACGGCGCCGAGATCGAGCTGCCCGCGGACACCACGGTGTGGTGGACGGTGTGACCGTCCCCCTGCCCAGAGGCCCTGGGACCGGCGGTGCGCCGAGGCTCTCGGACATCGCCGGCCAGGCAGCGGTCAGCGAGGCGACCGTCAGCCGGGTGCTCAACGGGAAACCGGGCGTCGCGGACACCACGCGGCAGCGGGTGCTCGCGGCGCTGGACGTCCTCGGCTACGAACGCCCCGTACGGCTGCGGCAGCGCAGCGCCGGGCTGATCGGACTGGTGACGCCCGAGCTCACCAACCCGATCTTCCCGGCGTTCGCGCAGTCCGTCGAACAGGCCCTGGCCGGGCACGGCTACACCCCGGTGCTCTGCACCCAGACACCCGGCGGCGCCACCGAGGACGAGCTCGTCGAGCAGCTCGTCGAACGGGGCGTCGGCGGGATCGTCTTCCTCTCAGGGCTGCACGCCGACCTGTCGGCCGACCCGGCCCGGTACGCCGCACTCACCGAGCGCGGTGTGCCCTTCGTCCTGATCAACGGCTACAACGAACGGATCAACGCCCCGTTCGTCTCGCCCGACGACTCCGCCGCCGTACGGATGGCCGTCGGCCACCTCGCCGATCTCGGTCACCGCAGGGTCGGCCTGGCCATCGGACCGCAGCGCTACGTGCCGTCCCGCCGCAAACGCGAGAGTTTCCTCGACGCCGCCGTGAACCTCCTCGGCCTGGGCCGGACCGAGGCCGAACTCCTGGTCTGCTCCGCGTTGTTCGGCGTCGAGGGCGGCCAGGTCGCGGCTGGTGCGCTGCTCGACCAGGGGTGCACGGGCATCGTCTGCGGCAGCGACCAGATGGCGCTCGGCGTGGTGCGTGCGGCCCGGGCCCGCGGACTCGGCGTGCCGCGCGATGTGTCAGTGGTGGGCTTCGACGACTCGCAGCTGATCGCGTTCACCGACCCGCCGCTGACGACGGTGCGTCAGCCCGTGCAGGCGATGGCGGCCGCCGCGGTGAGCGCCCTGCTGGAGGAGATCGGCGGCAGCCCGGTGCAGCGTACGGAGTACGTCTTCCAGCCGGAGCTGGTGGTACGGGGGTCCACGGCCGCGGTCCGCGGCGTCTGAGGCCCGGCCCGAAGGTGTCCGGGCGTACAGGAGAGGCACCGGGAGTCGGCCCTGAATGGGCCGGCGGGGAGTGAGCGACTCCGGGTGCCTCTCTTGTCCGTGACCGGCCCGGCCGGCCGGGCGCGTGGGGTCCGGGGTCACCGGAACCCCCGGCCGACCGGACCGGAGTCGGGAGAAACTTAACAGCGTTGCAATGTTTTGCGTAAGGCCTTGCAGGAAGAAAACTGCTGGATTTCGTGGATGTAAGCGGGCGGTGTCCAAAGGGTTGACCGAGGCCGGGCAGGCTCGTACGGTCTCCACCGCGGCAAGGTTTGCATTCTTGCAGCAAGAACCTTCAGGAGCCTTGAGGGCAGGGCGCGTTGCCACGTGAGGCTGCACCGTCACCCGCATTTCCCCCACAGCAGGAGGAAACATGGCACGCAGACCACTGTCTGCAGCGCTCGCCCTGATAGCAGGCGCCGCCGCTCTCGTGGCCCCCACCACGACCGCCCAGGCCTCCACCCCGGGCGACAAGGACGTCACCGCCGTTCTCTTCGAGTGGAAGTTCGACTCCGTGGCCAAGGCGTGCACGGACTCCCTCGGCCCGGCCGGCTACGGCTACGTACAGGTCTCGCCGCCGCAGGAACACATCCAGGGCGGCCAGTGGTGGACCTCGTACCAGCCGGTCAGCTACAGGATCGCCGGACGGCTCGGCGACCGCGCCTCCTTCGCCAACATGGTCAGCACCTGCCACAGCGCGGGCGTCAAGGTCGTCGCCGACTCCGTCATCAACCACATGTCGGCGGGATCGGGCACCGGCACCGGCGGCTCCTCGTACACCAAGTACAACTACCCCGGCGTGTACTCCGCGGCCGACATGGACGACTGCACCGCGCAGATCAGCAACTACCAGGACCGGGCCAACGTCCAGAACTGCGAACTCGTCGGCCTCGCCGACCTGGACACCGGCGAGGACTACGTCCGCGGCAGGATCGCCGCATACCTCGACGACCTGCTCTCCCTCGGCGTCGACGGTTTCCGCATCGACGCCGCCAAGCACATGCCCGCGGCCGACCTCGCCGACATCAAGTCGCGGCTGAGCAACCCCGGCGTCTACTGGAAGCAGGAGGCGATCTACGGTGCGGGCGAGGCGGTCTCGCCCGACGAGTACACCGGCACGGGGGACGTCCAGGAGTTCCGCTACGCCCGCAGCCTCAAGCAGGTCTTCAACAACGAGAACCTCGCCTACCTGAAGAACTTCGGCGAGGGCTGGGGCTTCATGCCGTCGTCGAAGGCCGCGGTCTTCGTCGACAACCACGACACCGAGCGCGGCGGCGACACCCTGAACTACAAGGACGGCGCCAACTACACCCTCGCCAGTGTCTTCATGCTGGCCTGGCCGTACGGCTCGCCCGACGTCCACTCCGGCTACGAGTGGACCGACAAGGACGCCGGTCCGCCGGGCGGCGGCACGGTGAACGCCTGTTACAGCGACGGCTGGAAGTGCCAGCACGCCTGGCGCGAGATCTCCTCCATGGTCGGCTTCCGCAACACCGCGCGAGGCGAGGTGGTCACCGACTGGTGGGACAACGGCGGCGACCGGATCGCGTTCGGCCGCGGCTCCAAGGCGTATGTCGCGATCAACCACGAGGGCTCCTCGCTGACCCGGACGTTCCAGACGTCGCTGCCCGCCGGTGACTACTGCGACATCCAGTCCGGCAACGGCGTCACCGTCAACGGCTCCGGCCAGTTCACCGCGACGCTCGGTGCCGACACGGCCCTGGCGCTCCAGGTGAACGCGCGTACCTGCGCGGGCGGCGGCACCACGGACCCGGGCACCAGCACCTCCGGTGCCTCGTTCGGCGTCGACGCCATCACGCAGCTGGGCCAGAACATCTACGTGACCGGCAACCAGGCCGCCCTCGGCAACTGGAACACCGGCAGCGCGCTGAAGCTCGGCCCGGCCACGTACCCGGTCTGGAAGCTTGATGTGAATATGCCTGCCGATACGTCGTTCGAGTACAAGTACCTCCGCAAGGACGCGAGCGGCAACGTCACCTGGGAGAGCGGCGCGAACCGCACCGCGACGGTTCCGTCCTTTGGCAAGGCGACGCTGACGAGCGACGTCTGGCGCAGCTGAACCCGGTGCCAGGGCCGGGGCGGCTGACCACGTCGTCCCGGTCCGGGGGCTGAACCGGGGTCGGGGGTCCACCCCGCAGGACCGTCCACCCCGAGAACCCCATAAGCCTCGCAACCAAGGAGACCCTGCCCCGTGTCCCGTATCTCCCTCAGACGGGGAGTCGTCGCCGCTCTGTGCGCTGCGCTCCTCCCCGTCGTCCCGGCGGCATCCGCGTCCGCTGCGCCGAGGCCCCCGGGCCCGCCGTCGGACGCGGCGCTCGCCGCCGAGCCCGCCCGTCACGATCTGACGCGTGAACAGTTCTACTTCGTCATGCCTGACCGGTTCGCGAACGGAGACACCTCCAACGACCGTGGCGGGCTCACCGGTTCACGCCTGGAGACCGGCTACGACCCCACGGACAAGGGCTTCTACCAGGGCGGCGACCTCAAGGGCCTGACCGAGCGGCTCGACTACATCAAGGGTCTCGGCACCACCGCCATCTGGCTCGCCCCGATCTTCAGGAACCGCCCCGTCCAGGGCACCGGCAAGGACGCATCGGCCGGCTACCACGGCTACTGGATCACCGACTTCACCCAGGTCGACCCGCACTTTGGCACCAACGCCGACCTGTCGAGACTGATCGACAAGGCCCACGGCAAGGGCATGAAGGTCTTCTTCGACGTCATCACCAACCACACCGCGGACACCGTCGACTACGCCGAGAAGACCTACGGCTACCGGCCGAAGGGCTCCTACCCGTACCTCGACAAGGACGGCCGCCCGTTCGACGACAGCAAGGGCCTGGCGAAGGTGGACGCGGACTCGTTCCCGTACACACCGAAGAACACGGGCAACAAGGTCCCGGCCTGGCTCAACGACCCGGCGATGTACCACAACCGCGGCGACTCGACCTACGCCGGTGAGTCCACCACGTACGGCGACTTCTCCGGCCTCGACGACCTGTGGACCGAGCGGCCCGAGGTCGTCTCCGGCATGGAGAAGATCTACGAGAAGTGGGTCCGGGACTTCGATATCGACGGTTTCAGGATCGACACCGTCAAACACGTCGACCTGGACTTCTGGACCCAGTGGGCGACCGCCCTCGACACCTACGCGGCCAAGCACGGGCGCAAGGACTTCTTCATGTTCGGCGAGGTCTACTCCGCCGACACCGCCATCACCTCGCCCTACGTCACCCGGGGCCGGCTCGACGCGACGCTCGACTTCCCGTTCCAGGAAGCGGCCAGGCAGTACGCCTCGCAGGACGCCCCGGCCTCGGAACTCGCCGCCGTCTTCGGTGACGACTACCGGTACACCACCGACAAGGCCAACGCCTACGAGCAGGTCACCTTCCTCGGCAACCACGACATGGGACGCATCGGCTCCTTCCTGAAGCAGGACAACCCGAAGGCCGATGACGCGGAACTCGTCAAGCGCGCACAGCTCGCCAACGAGCTGATGTTCCTCAGCCGCGGCAACCCCGTCGTCTACTACGGCGACGAGCAGGGCTTCACCGGCGCGGGCGGCGACAAGGACGCCCGCCAGACCATGTTCGCCTCGAAGACCGCCGACTACCTCGACGACGACCAGCTGGGCACCGACCGCACCCACGCCTCTGACGCGTACGGCACGAAGCACCCGCTCTACCGGAACATCGCCGCGCTCTCCGAGCTGACCAGGAAGAACCCGGCTCTGCGCAACGGCGTCCAGACCGAGCGCTACGCACGGGACTCCGTCTACGCGTTCTCCCGTACGGACGCCGGGCAGGGCCACGAGTACGTCGTCGCCACGAACAACGGCACCGGACCGAGGACCGTCGAGCTGCCCACCGCGTCGGCCGGCATGAACTTCCATACGTTGTACGGCGGGTCGGGTACGGTCCGTAGCGACGCCGGCAAGAAGATCACCGTCACCGTGCCCGCCCTCTCCAGCATCGTGCTGCGCGCCGGGAAGGCGATGGGCGACCCCACTGCCAGGCCCTCGGTCACCCTGAAGGCGCCCGACGCCAAAGCCACCGGCACCGTCGAGATCTCCGCCGACGTCGACGGCGGACAGCTGAACCGGGTTGTCTTCGCCGCCCAGACCGGCAACGGGAAGTGGGTCACGCTCGGCTCCGCCGACCACGCCCCGTACAAGGTCACCCAGACCGTGGGCGACGCGGTGTCCTCCGGAACACCCTTGCGGTACAAGGCGGTTGTCGTCGACCGCGCCGGCCGCACCGCGAGTGCCCTCGCCTCGTCCACCGCGGGACAGGCACCCGCCACCGAGAAGCCCGTCGCGGTCGAGCGCGACTACGCCGTCGTCCACTACAGGCGTACGGACGGCGACTACGACGGCTGGCGGATCCAGGCGGGCGACAAGTCGGCCGGGTTCACCGGGCGGGACGCCTACGGGGCCTTCGCCTGGATCAAGCTCGACGAGGGCGCCTCCTCCCTCCCGTACACCGTGGAGAAATCCGGCACCGCCGACGGGCCCCGGCGCACCGTCGACCTCGCGAAGACCGGACAGGTCTGGATCGAGCAGGGCAAGGACGGCCAGGCCGACGAGGCCCCCGACGGCGCCTACCCGCCGCAGGACACCACAAAGGCCGTGCTGCACTACTACCGGGCCGACGGCGACTACGACGGCTGGGGGCTGCACACCTGGACCGGTGCCAAGGACCCCACCGACTGGGCCAAGCCGCTCCAGCCGGCGAAGAAGGACGCCTCCGGCGTCACCTTCGAGGTACCGCTCACCGACGGCGCGACCTCGCTCAGCTACATCCTGCACAAGGGTGACGAGAAGGACCTCCCCAGCGACCAGTCGCTCGACATCGCCACCTACGGGCGCGAGGTCTGGATGCTCGGCTCCACGCCCGGCTATCTGCTGCCGCAGACCGGCGGAGTACCCGCGCCCGACCTCACCAAGGCCGAGGCGCAGTGGATCGACTCCGACACCGTCGTGTGGAAGGTGAAGGCGACCGAAGCCACCAGCCAGCAGCTCGTCTACGCACCCGGCGGCGGCATCTCCGTCGTCGACGGGGCGCTCTTTGACGAGGGGCAGTGGCTGCGGCTCGCACCGTCCGCGCTGACCGACGCGCAGAAGGCGAAGTACCCGCACTTCAAGGACTATCCGGCGTTCACCGTCGACGTCCGCGACCGGGACAGGGTGCGTGAGGCGCTGCGCGGCCAGCTGATCGCCACCCAGCGCGCCGCCAACGGTGCGCTGCTCGCCGCCACCGGTGTACAGAGCGCGGGAGTGCTCGACGACCTCTACGGGAAGAACGCGGTCACCGCCTCGCTCGGCCCGGTCTTCGACCACGGCCGCCCCACGCTGTCCGTCTGGGCGCCCACCGCCGGGACCGTCGCCCTCGAACTCGACGGCCGCAGCGTCCCGATGCGCCGCGACGACCGCACCGGCGTCTGGTCCGTCACGGGCACCAAGGAGTGGACGGGCAAGCCCTACCGTTACGTCGTGAAGGTCTGGGCACCCACCGTCCAGAAGATCGTCACCAACAAGGTCACGGACCCCTACTCCACCGCACTGACCACGGACTCCGCGCGCAGCCTCGTGGTCGACCTCGACGACCCAGGCCTCGCGCCGAAGGGCTGGTCCGGGCTGAAGAAGCCCGCCGCCCTCCCGCTGCGTGACGCCCAGATCCAGGAGCTGCACATCCGCGACTTCTCGATCGCGGACCCCACCTCGAAGCACTCCGGCGATTACCTCGCCTTCACCGACACCCGCTCCGACGGGATGAAGCACCTCAAGCAGCTCGCCGACTCCGGCACCAGCTACGTCCATCTGCTGCCCGCCTTCGACATCGGCACCATCCCCGAGAAGAAGTCCGCCCAGCAGAAGCCGGCTTGCGATCTGTCCGTGTACGCCCCCGACTCCGAGCAACAGCAGGCCTGCGTGGCGAAGGCCGCGGCGCAGGACGGGTTCAACTGGGGCTACGACCCGCTGCACTACTCCGTCCCGGAGGGTTCGTACGCCTCCGACCCGGACGGCACGCGGCGGACCGTCGAGTTCCGGCAGATGGTGCAGGGGCTGAACGGCGCGGGTCTGCGGACCGTCATGGATGTCGTCTACAACCACACCGTGGCCTCCGGCCAGGACGGCAAGTCCGTGCTCGACCGGATCGTGCCCGGCTACTACCAGCGGCTGTTGGAGGACGGCACCGTCGCCACCTCCACCTGCTGCGCCAACACCGCACCCGAGAACACCATGATGGGCAAGCTCGTCGTGGACTCGGTCGTCACCTGGGCCAAGGAATACAAGGTCGACGGCTTCCGCTTCGACCTGATGGGCCACCATCCCAAGGCCAACATCCTCGCCGTCCGCAAGGCGCTCGACGCGCTGACCGTGGCCAAGGACGGCGTGGACGGCAAGAAGATCATCCTGTACGGGGAGGGCTGGAACTTCGGCGAGGTCGCCGACGACGCCCGCTTCGTCCAGGCCACCCAGAAGAACATGGCCGGCACCGGCATCGCCACCTTCTCCGACCGGTCCCGCGACGCCGTCCGCGGCGGCAGCCCCTTCGACGAGGACCCGGGCGTGCAGGGCTTCGCCACCGGCCTCTACACCGACCCCAACACCTCGACCGCCAACGGCACGAAGGCCGAACAGAAGGCCCGGCTGCTCCACTACCAGGACCTGATCAAGGTCGGTCTCACCGGCAACCTCGCCGGCTACACCTTCACCGACTCCTTTGGCAACACGGTCAAGGGGTCCGGCGTCGACTACAACGGCGCCCCGGCCGGATACGCCGCGGCCCCCGGCGACGCCCTCGCCTACGCCGACGCCCACGACAACGAGTCGCTGTACGACGCACTCGCGTTCAAGCTCCCGGCGGGCACATCAGCGGCGGACCGGGCCCGTATGCAGGTCCTGGCGATGGCGACGGCCACCCTCTCGCAGGGGCCCTCGCTCTCCCAGGCGGGCACCGATCTGCTGCGCTCCAAGTCCCTGGACCGCAACTCGTACGACAGCGGCGACTGGTTCAACGCCCTGCACTGGGACTGCCGCGACGGCAACGGCTTCGGCCGCGGACTGCCCCCGTCCGCCGACAACGAGTCCAAGTGGTCCTATGCCAGGCCGCTGCTGACCGGGGCCGCGCTCAGCCCCGGCTGCGCACAGATCAACGGCGCGTCCGCCGCGTACCAGGACCTGCTGACCATCCGCTCCACGGAGAAGGACTTCGACCTCTCCACCACCGAGCAGGTCCAGTCCGCCCTGTCCTTCCCCCTCTCCGGGAAGGACGAGACACCGGGTGTGATCACGATGAGGCTCGGAAAGCTGGTCGTCGTCCTCAACGCGACCCCCGGCACCGAGACCCAGAAGATCGCCGGCCTGGCTGGGCAGCAGTACACCCTGCATCCCGTCCAGGCTGCGGGCGCGGATTCTACCGTCAAGAAGTCGACGTACAAGAGGAGTTCGGGAAGCTTCACCGTCCCGGGGCGCACGGTGGCGGTGTTTTCCCTGAGCTGAGCCGTACGGGACTACGTTGAGAGGCAGCAGCCGCCGGGGAGTGCCGCTGCACCGCACTCCCGGGCGTGCCTCCTACCCCCCCGGCCGGTCCCGGCCCCTTTCCGGTGCACCAGGCGTCTTCCCATGCCTGCGCAGTACGGGAATCAGGGGCCGGGGCCGGCCGGTCCACCTGTTTCAGCGACGGTGACCATGGCGAGCAACATCCCCGAGGAGACAACGAGCTTTGTCGGACGGAAAGCGGAACTTGCCAGGCTCGAACACAGCCTCGCCGCGCACCGGCTGACCACACTCACCGGCAGCGGCGGTGTCGGCAAGACCAGGCTCGCGGTCCGCGCGGCCCGGCACGCGGTGGCCGGACACCGCGACGGCGTCCGGTGGGCGGATCTCTCACCGCTCCACGACGACGGACTGCTCATCGCGACCGTCTCCGACGCGGTCGGGCTCTGCGACCACACCCTGCGCATGCCCGTCGACGCGCTGTGCGAATGGCTCGTCGACAAGGAACTGCTGCTGGTCCTCGACTCGTGCGAGCATCTGCGCTCCGCGTGCGCGCATCTGCTCGGCGAAATCCTCACCACGTCACCCGGCCTCACCGTGCTCGCCACCAGCCGGCAGCCCCTGGGCATCAAGGGCGAGCAGCTCGTCGAGGTGGAACCGCTGCCCGTCGAGGGCGCGGCCGACGCGCTGACCCTGTTCCGGGACCGGGCCGCCGCGGCGGCCCCGGGGCTCGCCCTCGACGCGCCGGGCAACGCCGAGGCCGCCGCCGAGATCTGCCGCCGCCTCGAAGGCATTCCGCTCGCCATCGAACTCGCGGCGGGAGCCCTCTGCCGGGAAACCGTCGAGCAGGTCGCCGTACGGATCGGCTCCCGCTTCGACGTACCGACCGACGAATCGCTCCGGCTGCCGCGCCACCGCACCCTGCGCACCGCCATCGGCTGGAGCCACGAGCTGTGCACACCGCTGGAGCGGCTGCTCTGGGCCCGGCTGACCGTCCTGCGCGGCGACTTCGACGAGGCCGCGGCCCGCGAGATCTGCGCCGAAGGACCGCTCACCGAGGATGGTGTGACCGAGGCGCTGAACGGCCTGGTCGCCAAGTCGGTCGTCGGACGGGACGGCGTACGGCACCGCATGCTCGACACCATCCGCGAGTACGGACGGATGTGGCTCGCCGAGCTCGGCGAGGAACGGAACGCCGCCGACCGGCACGCCGCCTGTTTCCTCAGCCTTGCACGCCACGCCCACGCGGGCTGGACCGGCGACGAACAGATCATCTGGTACCACCGCATCGCCGAGTCGCACGCCGACCTGTGTGCCGCCCTCGACCACCTGCTGGCCCATGACACCGGAGCCGCCCAGGAGATGGCGGGCCGGATCGGCTTCTTCTGGTGCTGCTGCGGCCATCTGCCGCAGACCCGCGAATACGCCCAGCGCGCCCTGGACGCCGGACCGGCCGAAGGACCCCACCGCACCCGTGCCCTGTGGGTGCTGGGTATCACCGTCATGCTCCAGGGCGACTACCCGGCCGCCCGGCGCCTGGGCAGGGAGTGCACCAGGGCGGCGGCCCGCGACGGGGCCGACGAGGGCATCCTCGCCGCCGCCTATCTGTGCGGCCTCACCCATCTGATGACCGGCCGCCCCGAGGCGGGCCTCCGCCGGATCGACCGGGTACTGCGCACCACCGGCACCGCCACCCCGCTCGAAACGGCCTACCGGCTGCGCTGCCGGCTCATCACCGTCTTCGCCCTCACCAGCCTGGGACGGCTGGACGAGGCGGAGGCGGCGGCCCTGGTCCTGCGCGCGGCCTGCGAGGCCCAGGACGAGTGCTGGACCCGTAGTTACGTCGACTACCAACTCGCCCTGATCGCCCTGCTGCAGGGTGACGCAGACGCCTCCGCCGCCCACGCCCGCTCGATGCTCGCGGGCAAGCACCGCCTCCGGGACAGCTTCGGCATCGCGCTCGGCCTGGACATTCTGGCTGCGGCGATCGCCGCCCAGGGGGCGGGCGCCCGCGCCGCCCGGGTGTACGGCACGGGACAGGTCTACTGGCGCATGGTCGGCCACCCGCAACGCGGCACCCCGGAACTGGGCCCCCTGCGCGAGGCCTGCGAACGCCAGGCCCGCGCGGCCGTCGGTGACGCCGCCTACCAACGCGCCTTCGAAAGGGGCCGGGCGGACAACGCGGAGGCGGGCCTCGCGGCCGCGCTCCAGGGCGAACTGCTCAGCTAGGAGGGTGCTGAAGATCTTGGCCGGGCTCGCGACGCCCGGCACGCACATCTGCGGCGTTGCCGAAACGTCCTGATAGCTCCGCTATGAGGACGCTCCGGCGCCTTGCAGCTGCACGCACCGAACGTCGCTCCCTGATCCGGCCAAGATCTTCAGCACCCTCCTAGGGCCCTTCAGCACGGGCATGCCGCAGGTGCCCAGCCACGTTCCGGCCTCGCTCCCAGGCGAAGCGCTACGGCAGCCGCTGCACGGGAACGGCCGGCACGGCGGGCGCCAGAGCGGAGAGCCGGTTCAACAGCTCCCCGAACGGTCCGTCCGCCGGCTCCTGCGCGAAGACCCGTAACACGATGCCCGCCATCTCCGTGTCGTACGCGGCACTCACCGCGGCCAGCGCCGCGAAGTCGTGCACCAGCTGCATCTCCAGCTCCTCGCGCGGAATCCGCCGCCCGTCCAGCCAGATCAGCGCCGTCGACTCGGCCAGCGAAACCCACGACCGCACGACCAACTCCAGCCGCGCCGGGGGATCTTCGACCCCCAGATGGGCCAGGATCTGTTCGTAGGCCGCCTGCCGCACCCCGTCGATCATCGCGTTCGCCGTCGACGACCCGACCGCGGGCCCGCCCCGCATCAGCGCCGAGAACCCCGGACCGTGCTCCTCGACAAAGTCGAAGAACCGCCCCATCACCCTCAACAGCCGGTCCCCGAGCGGCCCTTCACTCGGTTCCACGAACCGCGCCGCCAACTCGTCGGCCGCCCGCCGCAGCGCCGCCTCGTACAGGCTCTGCTTCCCCGGGAAGTAGTGATAGACCAACGGCCGCGAGATCCCCGCAGCGGCAGCGATCTCGTCGATCGACACCTCGTCCGGGGAGCGGTGACTGAACAACTCCAGCGCGACACCGATCAACTGCTGCCTGCGCTCCTCGACGCCCATCCTGCGCCGCACCCCGGTCGTCATGGTGGACAGGGTACCCAGTGGGGCTGTGGGGAGCGGACTTCGGCGGTCGCCGCCCCCTGCGCCGCACCTCCGCCGTCATTCGGGAATGCGGCTGTACTGCTCAAGTGTCGCCTTACTCGTGGACGTATCCATGAGTCGCAGTTCCCATGGGCCGGTGTTCACGTCGAATGTGGAGTTGGCCGAGCATCCCGCACACAGGAGGCGATGACCGGCGGTGTGCGCGGGTGGCCCGGTCTCGGCCAGTGACCCGCCTTCGGGCGGGATGGGCCATCACGGAACTGCCTTGACCTCAGCACAAGACGTGGATCTGCACTGTCGGCCTCACCCCCCGGGGAAGCCCGGGCGTCAGCGCAGGGCGCCCACCCGACTGCCGTCCGACAGCGTCCCGTTCAGCCGTGCCCGGTCGCCCGCCCTGGCCGGTACGGCGAGGAGACGGCTGTCGGACCTCCCCTCCACCCCGCCCGAGGTGGTCAGCGAGGCGAACTGCCGGCTGCCCGCGGCCAGTACGTACCAGCGTCCGCCGCGCGACTTCCACAGCACCCCGGCCAGCACCCGTGGATCGCGCATCCCGCAGGCCGGTGTGTCCTCGGCCCGGGCCGCGACCGCCCCGGGCGGGCCGCCTGTTGCGACGGACGGTGCCGACGGAGCCTGGAACTGGGCGAGAACCCGGCTTCCGGTGCCGCGCCAGGTCTCCGCCCTGGTGCAGAGCCAGTGCGCGGAGCCGTTGTCCTCGGGCAGCAACTGCTCGGCGTACTGCCAGGAGTTCACCGACCGTACGCCGTGCGAACGGACCGAGAGCAGCAGGCAGGCGGTCCGCGCCCAGCTGTCCCGCTCCGCCCGCCCGGAGACATCGTGCGCCGCTGACGGCGGGCCCGACGTCAGCCGGGCGGGGGCCAGCTCGCCGAGGTCCGTCATCAGCCGCGTCGCCGAGCCGTCGCGCAGCTCGATCGCATCCCAGGCGCGGCAGCTTCCGGCCGTCGCCGGGCTGGTCAGCGCGGCGGTCACGCCGTCCCGGGTGCGGCGCAGCGGCCGCGGGGCGCTGCGCGGCGCGAGCAGATTCCGTACGGAGACCGCATGTACCCAGGGCGCGGTGAGATAGCGGACCCGGTCGCGCGTACGGCCCGCGATCAGGGCGCCCGCCGAGGCCATGTCCGCACCGTCGACCCGGGCGAAGTCGAGTGCCACGCCCTCGGCCGGGGAGGCGTCACGCGGCTCCGCGTACCGCACGATGCGCAGCCCGTCGTAGAACAGCACCACCGTCGCCCGGTCCACCTCGCCCGCGTACAGCAGCTGCGGCGCACCCATCGGCGGGCCGACGGGTGTCCTCGGAGTCGCCGACGCACGCACCGCGCCGTCCGGATGTGCCCATACGGTGAGCGCTCGGCGCAGCAGCCGGGTGTCTCCGGCGCGGTCGCCACGGGTGGGCCAGGAGGTGAAATCGGTACGGGGCGAGCGCCGCCAGAACGTACCCGAAACCCGGTGCAACGCACCTGGATCCAGGGCCTGTGCGGCGGCAGCGTTACGGGCGTACGGCGATACGGGCCCAGTGCCGCGCCCCCAGCCGTTGCCCGGCAGCCCCAGCAGCGCCCCGCATACCAGCAGCGCCGCGACGGCCGCCACGGCCGCCTTCGCGCGCTGTCGGCGGCGCAGCAGATCCGGTGGGCGGGCCTGGAGCGAACAGGGGTCGAACTCCGGGGAGTCGAGCAGCGCGTACGGAGCCGAAACGCCCTCCGCCTCCGCGAGCGCCGCATGGGGGTCCGCCACCCCGGCGGCGGCGAGCACCCGCCGCACTTCCGCATCGGGCAGCCGTTCCAGCCCACGCAGCACGCAGGCGGCGCGGGCGGGGGCGGAGAGGGCCGACAGGGCCTGTTCCAGGGAGAGTTCATCCGATCCGCCGGAATGCGGGAACAGCCGCAGCCCCCACACCAGCGGAAGGAGGGGTGTCACCCGGACGCGGCGCAGTGGACGGCCCGCCTCCAGCGCCCCACGCAGCACCCTCCCGCGGACGTATGCAAAGGACGGGTCCACCGCCACCGCACCGGCGGACCTGCGCGGTGGTGGGACGCCGCCCTCGGTCACACACCCTGCCCTGCGCCCCGACAGCAGCGCCCGCTGGGCCAGGGCGTGCGCCGTCAGAACACGGCGATGGCAGCCGAGGGACGGCGGCAGTACGAGATAGCCGAGCCGGACGAGTCGCGGGTAGTGCTCGACGAGCGCGGCCCCGGCCTGCTTCACACCGGCCGGGCCGGCTGCGGAAGGTACCTCTGACAGTGGGCGCACGTTCAACAGAACGAGCGAATCGTGCGATGGTCACCCCGGTGCGCTCATGTGCGATGCACCGGGGCACCCCCTCACAACAGCTGCCATCGGCTGAACTCGACAGTGCCGCGCAACCCGCTCCCGCCGTTCCTCGCGCGCGGGTCGCCCGTACAGCCCCGGCGTGCGGTCCGTTCACTCGGTCGCGGAATTCGTGGGAAGCTCCGTCCGTAAACCGGATGGAATGCCCAGGTCTCAGGCGAAGGCCGTCATTTGGTGGTCCAGCGGCGCCCCGGTCATCCGGTTGGCCAGCGTCGACATCGTGTACGCGCCGATGCCCAGGACCACTTCCAGCGCGTTGCGGGCGGTGTACCCGTGCGCCAGGAACGCCTGGAGTGTCTCGTCGTCGACGGCTCCGGACGTCGCGATCACCGACAGGGTGAACTGCCTTACGGATTCGAGTCGTTCGTCCGGCAAAGTGCGTGCCTCCGGCTCGCGCAGGGCCGTGATCAGCTCCGGGTCCGCACCGAGTGCGGTGAGCTTCGCGGTATGCATCGCCACGCAGACGTGGCAGTCGTTGCGGGTGGCCATCGTCATGATCAGGACCTCTCGGGAGAGCGGGTCCAGGGTGGAGGACTCGAAGATGGCGCTGATCTTCAGGAAGCCGTCGAGCAGCTCCGGTGATGCGGCGAGCCGGGCGACGGCGGCGGGCAGATAGCCCTGCTTCTTCGTCACCGCCTCCATGGTGCGGCGGGCGCCGGCGGGGGCGGATTCGAGGGTGTGGTGGGGAAACGCGGATGCGGACATGGCTGACCTCTCCTGTGGATGCTCACGGTAAAATCGACAACGTGATTGACGAAAAGGTAAACCAGGTTGTCGAGTTTCGCAATGGCTGAGCGAGAGGGTGGGCCGGGCGCGCGGTCGTCCGCGGGTGGCGGGGCGGGCTTCGAGCTGCCCCTGCTGCTGTTCGCCGGATTCCGTTCGATCGTCGACGAGTTGCACCGCGAGCTGGCCGAGCACGGCCACCCCGACGTGCGGCCCGCGTACGGCTTCGCGCTCCAGGCCGTCGGCCGTGACGGTGCGACGGCCAGCGAGATCGGCCGACGGCTCGGGGTCTCCAAGCAGGCCGCCGGGAAGACCGTCGAGAAGCTCGAAGGTCTCGGGTATGTGGAGCGCGTCGACGATCCCCGCGACGGCCGGCGCAAGCTGGTCCGGCTGACCGCGCGGGGCATCGACGTCCTGGTCAGATCGGCCGAAGGGTTCGACCGGCTGCGCGCCGAGTGGGTCCGGGTGCTGGGTGCCGATCGGGTGCGGGCGATGGAGGCCGATCTGCGTGCGATGGCGCCCGCGGGCGCATTCCGGCTCGATGCGGCGGGGTGGTTCAACGACTGAGGCGGCGTCGGGGTTGCGCTCGGGCCTTGCGTTCAGGCTTGGGCTTCGGTGCTGGAGTCCCGGGCCGCACCGCATCCGGAGGCCACGATGCCGCACCTGAGCACTGCTCCGTAACCCCGGAAGGCCGCGCGGCCTTCCGGGGAGGAGGGGTGTGATTCAGCCCCGGTCCAGATAGGCGAGCACCGCGAGAACACGGCGGTTGTCGTCGTCGGACGGCGGCAGGCCGAGCTTCCCGAAGATGTTCGAGGTGTGCTTGGCCACCGCCCGCTCCGTGATCACCATCTGTGAGGCGATCGCCGCGTTCGAACGGCCCTGTGCCATCAACTCCATGACCTCCAGCTCACGCGGAGTCAGCCCGCCCATCGGCTTGTCCTGCGAGCGCCGCGACAGCAACTGCGAGATCACCTGCGGGTCCATCGCGGTGCCGCCCGCGGCGACCCTGCGTACCGCGTCGATGAACTGCTCCGCGTCGAAGACCCGGTCCTTGAGCAGATAGCCGATGCCCCCGTTGCCGTCCGCCAGCAGCTCGCGCGCGTACAGCTGCTCCACATGCTGCGAGAGCACGAGCACCGGCAGCCCCGGCCTGGCCTGCCGGGCCGCCAGCGCGCACTGCAGGCCCTCGTCCGTGTGGGACGGTGGAAGCCGGACGTCGACGACCGCGACGTCCGGCTCCAACTCGTTCAGGGCCCGGGTCAGTTCGGGGCCGGTCTCCACAGCTGCCGCGATCTCGAAGCCGTACGCCTCCAGCAGACGGACCAGCCCGTCGCGCAGCAGGAAGAGATCTTCGGCTAGGACAACTCGCAAGGGATCTCCATGGTCACCATGGTGGGACCGCCCGCGGGGCTGCTGACGGCCATGATGCCGTCGAATGTACCGAGTCGGCGTTCGATTCCGCTCAGGCCCGAGCCGGATCCGACCGCCGCACCGCCCCTGCCGTTGTCCGTGACGGAGACCCGCAGCGTGGCGTCCGCGTGGTGGATGTCCACCCAGACGCGGTCGGCCCCCGAGTGCTTGGCGGTGTTCGTCAGCGTCTCGCTCACCGCGAAGTACGCGGCCGACTCGATCGCGGCGTCCGCCCGGCCGCTCAGCTCCACCCGGACCTCCGACGCGAAGGGCAGCCGCAGCGCCAACGCCCTGACCGCGTCCCCGAGTCCGCGTTCGGCGAGGACCGGCGGGTGGATGCCCCGGACCAGATCGCGCAGCTCCGTGAGGGCTTCGGCCGATGACTCGCGGGCCATGGCGAGGAGTTTCTTCGCCTGCGCCGGATCCTTCTCGATGAGCGCTTCCACCGTGCCCAGGTTCATGCCCATGGCGACCAGCCTGGCCTGCGCACCGTCGTGCAGGTCGCGCTCGATGCGCCGCAGTTCGGAGGCGGCGGTGTCCACGGCCTCGTGCCGGGTCTCGGTCAGCCGGTCGATGCGCCGGGCCAGTTCCTGCTCCTGGGTGGGGGCCAGCATCGCGCGGGCGATCACGAAGTGCAGCCGCAGCAGCGGTTGGCCGACCAGCAGACCGATCGCGAAGAACACCACACCGAGCGCGGCGGCGGCAAGGCCCGTCGCCTGGCTGTCGACCGGCACGAACGCGTACCAGTAACGGTCGTCGGTGAAGACCCGCCACAACCCGGCCGCCAGGACGAAAGCCTGCAGCGGATACACCATCAGCGCCGAGGCCAGGACCGCCACCACATAGCCGGCGGTCATGTCGACCAGCAGCCACTGGATGTCACGCCAGGTCGCCGGGTCCTTCAGCAGCAGCGTGGTCCGCTCCACCTGCCCGGTGAAGCCGGAGCGCACATCCTTCGGGAAGGGGCGGTACGGGACCGGGATGCGGACGTCGCACCAGGTGACCGCGAGCAGCCTGCGCCGGTTGGCGTGCTTGCGGACCAGCTCCAGCACGTAGGGGGTGGTGACCAGGCCGATGCCCAGCGGGACGGAGACGATGGAGAGCACGGCCCACACGAAGAGGGTGATCGACCCGAACAGGCTGGCGATCGATACCACGACGCCCCGCCAGGCTGCCAGCAGCGCGCCCCGTGTCCGGGTCCGTATCGCGTTCATCTCGGTCCGTCTCCCCTCGCCGGGCCCTCGTGCCGGACCCGTCCGAAGACAGTCTCACCCGGCCGGCTCCCCGGGTGTCAGCCGTCTCGCCACCCGGGCGGGGGTGTACCCAGCACCACCCTGCCGACCTCGCCCTACGGCTCCGCGAGAGGGGGCTTCGGCGGCTGGGGCGGGCGGCGTCCCGTTCCTAGATTCATCGACGACGCATTCGCCGTCGACTTCTACGCACTTCCTCCTGCTTCCTGACACTTCTTCCACTTGCATCTGATTCCGTCTGACTTCTGGGGGCGAACACGCCATGAGACGCAACCTCGCGGCACGCATCGGTGTGTGGAGCGCACACCACCGCAAGACCGCAATTCTCGGCTGGCTGCTCTTCGTCGTGCTCGCCACGGGCATCGGCGGCGCATCCGGTCTGGTCGAGATGTCCGACTCGGAGAACGCCGCGGGTGACTCGGCGCGGGCCGAAAAGATCCTCGACGACGCCGGGCTGGGGCAGCCCGCCGGCGAGCTGGTCATGGTGTCCACCGCGAAGGCGGGTGACTGGCAGGACGTCGCCCGCGAGGTCTCCGCCGCCATTGGGAAGACCGGCGAGGTGGCGAACCTCGCGGCGCCGGTCCCTTCCGAGGACGGCAAGGACGCGCTGATCACCTTTGACATGAAGGGGGACGCCGCGACGGCGCCGGACAGGGTGCAGCCCGTGCTCGACGCCGTGTCCGTCGTCCGCGCGGACCACCCCGACGTCACCATCCACCAGTTCGGCGAAGCCAGTGCCGGCAAGTGGCTCGGCGATCTGCTCTCGGAGGACTTCAAGAAGGCCGAGTTCACCGCCGTACCCCTGGCCCTGGGCATTCTGCTGGTCGCCTTCGGCGCCGTCGTCGCGGCGCTGCTCCCCGTCGGGCTGGCACTGACCGCGTGCATGGCCGCCTTCGGACTGCTGTCGCTCGCCAGCCACCAACTGCACCTGTTCCAGACCACGTACTCCGTGATGTTCCTGATGGGCTTCGCCGTCGGCGTCGACTACTGCCTCTTCTACCTGCGGCGCGAGCGCGACGAGCGGGCGGCGGGACGCGATGCCGAGACGGCGCTGCGGATCGCGGCGGCGACCAGCGGCCGGGCCGTGCTCGTCTCCGGGCTCACGGTCATGGTCGCGATGGCCGGCATGTTCCTGTCCGGACTGATGCTGTTCAAGGGCTTCGCCCTCGCCACGATCATCGTGGTCTTCATCGCGATGCTGGGCTCGGTGACGGTGCTGCCCGCGCTGCTGTCCTGGCTGGGCGACCGGATCGACGCGGGACGTGTGCCGTTCCCGGGCCGGCGCTCGAGCCGACGCGACAACCGGCGCGCACGCACCAGTGGCGGGGTCGCCGGCACGGTGCTGAAGCCCGTCCTGTCCAGGCCGAAGATCTTCGCGGTCGCCTCGGTCGTCGTGCTGCTCGCCCTGGCCGCGCCCGCCCTCGGTATGAAGACCGAACAGCTGGGCCTGGAGAAGCAGTTCGGCTCGGACTCGCAGCTGTCTGTCGCCTACCGGCAGATCAATGAGAGCTTCCCCGGCGGTCCCGCTCCGGCGCGAGTGGTGGTCAAGGCCGACAACATCGAGGCGCCCGCTCTGCGCAAGGCCTTCGACGGCTTCGACAAGGTGACCGTCCACAAGGAGCAGAACGTCGCCGAGATCGAGGTGCCGCTCCCCGACGGCGAGGCCGGCCTTTCCGAGCTGCGCAAGGAGCGGCTGCCCGCCGCGTTCGACGGCACCGGGGCCCAGGCGTACGTGACCGGGGAGATCGCCGGGTCCGTCGACTTCAACGACCAGCTGAAGCGCGGCATCGTCCCCGTATTCGCCTTCATCACGGCGGTGACCTTCCTGCTGATGCTGTTCTGCTTCCGCTCGTACGTCATCGCCGTGACCTCGATCCTGCTCAACCTGCTCTCCGTGGCCGCCGCGTACGGAGTGATGGTCGCCGTCTTCCAGCACGGCTGGGGGGCCTCGCTGATCGGCTCGGAGGGGGTCGGCGCGATCGAGGCGTGGATTCCGCTGTTCGTCCTGGTCGTCCTGTTCGGACTCTCCATGGACTACCACGTGTTCGTGGTCTCCCGGATCCGTGAGGCCCGCGACCGCGGTCTGCACACCCGGGCCGCGATCGACGAGGGCATCCGGCGGACGGCGGGTGCGGTGACCGGCGCGGCCGTGATCATGGTCGCGGTGTTCGCGGTCTTCGGGACGCTGTCGATGCAGGACATGCAGCAGATGGGCGTCGGTCTCGCTGTCGCGGTGCTGCTGGACGCCACGATCGTACGGATGGTCCTGCTGCCCTCCGTGATGGCGCTGCTCGGGGAGCGGAACTGGCGGACCCCGCGCGGACTGACCCGACTGCCGGTCCTGGAGCACGGCGAGCCGGAGACGGGCGAGGTTCCGGTGGGGTCGGGGGCGCGGGGCTGACCGGCCGCCCGGCACGTGAGAGCGGCCCTGCTCCGGTACGTACCGGACCAGGGCCGCTCTCACGTTCTGTCGGTTCCGTCAGGGGGCGTACTTGTATCCGACACGCCGCACCGTCTGGATCGACCGGCGGTGCTCGGCGCCCAGCTTGCGGCGCAGCCGGGCGACATGGACGTCCACGGTGCGTCCGTCGCCCACATGCCCGTAGCCCCAGACCGTGGTCACCAACTGGTCGCGGGTGTGCACCCGGTGCGGGTGCGCGACCAGATGGGCGAGCAGCTCGAACTCCAGGAAGGTGAGGTCGAGCGTCGTCCCGTCCACCGCGGCGGTGCGCTGTACGGGGTCGATGCGCACCGGACCCGTGGTGGCCGGGTCCTCCACCGGTGCCGGTACCACGTACTGGGCGGCCGCAGCGGCAGCCGCGGTGATGGCCGGCTGCTGATCGGCCGGTACGAGCACCAGGTAGCCGATCATCGGCGGCCGGCCCGGCAGCGCCGGAACGGTGTGCTGGGGCGCGGGCAGCCAGGTGGCACCCGGAGGCAGGAACTCGGCCACATCGGCCAGCTGGACGACCTCATCGGGGTCGACGGCGCGCAGCCGGTGGCGGTTGGAGGAGAGGGAGCGGGCGGAGGTGGTGGCCGCAGCGGTCGCCGAAGGCGCCGAGGTGGCGGCGGCTGCGGCGGAGAAGGTACGAGTGTTCGCCATGAGGGTCAGCTCTTTCGCGCGAAGGAGTCGTCGATGGACGGACTTGCTTGCGTGCGCGCGGACCGAAGGCCGGGTGAGCGGCTTTAGAGGGCCTGCGCGTTCAACGCGCGGCAACACACCCGGTCGAAGTCGTGGTGCTGACGGGACGGCCAGAACGGTTCGAGGTCGCTGCGACCTGTCGAGGTGTACTGGATGCTGGCCATGCCCCCATTGAACCAGAGAACGCGACGGCGCAGCAGGTCGTTCAGCAGCTCGGGGACGTCGTCGGCAGGGCCGTAGGCGTGCTCGAACGCCGCCCAGTCCACGTCGTCCAGCTCGTCCAGTCGCCTCGGCATGCGCGTGATGCTACGACGAGGGGGCGCCCACCTGGTCGGGTGGGCGCCCCCTCGTGCGGACGACGGAACGGGATCAGACCTGGTCGGCCTTCTCCAGCGCGGTGCAGCAGGTGTCGACGATCAGCCGCGTGACGACGTACGGGTCGACGTTGGCGTTCGGGCGGCGGTCCTCGATGTAGCCCTTCTGGTCCTGCTCGACCTGCCACGGGATACGGACCGACGCGCCGCGGTCGGAGACGCCGTAGCTGTACTCGTTCCACGGGGCGGTCTCGTGCAGACCGGTCAGACGGTCGTCGATGCCCGCGCCGTAGTTCTTGACGTGGTCCATCGGCTTCGAGCCCTCGCCCAGGGACTCGCACGCGGTGATGATCGCGGCATAGCCCTCAGGTCCTTCGCGCATCGCCTTGGTGGAGAAGTTGGTGTGCGCACCCGCGCCGTTCCAGTCGCCCTTGACCGGCTTCGGGTCGAGGGTCGCGGAGACGTTGAACTCCTCGGCGGTGCGGTACAGCAGCCAGCGGGCGATCCACAGCTGGTCGGAGACCTCCAGCGGGAACAGCGGGCCGACCTGGAACTCCCACTGGCCGGGCATGACCTCGGCGTTGATACCGGAGATGCCGAGGCCCGCCTCCAGGCAGTTGTCGAGGTGCTTCTCGACGATCTCGCGGCCGAAGATCTCGTCGGCGCCGACACCGCAGTAGTAGCCGCCCTGCGCGGCCGGGAAGCCGCCCTCGGGGAAGCCGAGCGGGCGGTGGCCGTCGAAGAAGGTGTACTCCTGCTCGATGCCGAAGACCGGCTCCTGGCCGGCGAACCGCTCGGCCACCGGACGCAGCACGGCACGGGTGTTGGACTCGTGCGGCGTCATGTCGATGTTGAAGACCTCGCACAGGACGAGAACGTCGTCGCCGCCGCGGATCGGGTCCGGACACGTGAAGACCGGCTTCAGCACCCGGTCGGAGGCGTGGCCCACGGCCTGGTTGGTGCTCGAACCGTCGAAGCCCCAGATCGGCAGCTCCGCGACATCCTGCGACGGGCTACCGGCCATGATCTTCGTCTTCGAACGGAGCTTGGCGGTCGGCTCGGTGCCGTCGATCCAGATGTACTCAGCCTTGAACGTCACGGAAGCCATCCTTCGCGGGTGCTGCGGTGCTGCGGTCCGGTCTATGCAGCGCAGCTTCGCAAGACGCGATTTCCCGTCCGTTGCCCGAATGTGAATCCCGTGTTACCGAGGTTTCCTGCGTTGTGCGCGGGCCCTGAGCAGCGACCGTTCACGCGCGGGCCCTGAGCAGCGACTCGAAACCGGCGGCACGGATCCGGCGCACCAGTTCCTCCTCGGTGGTGCCCAGCGCCACGGCCGCCTGCGCGAGCCGCCAGTCCGCGTCGGAGAGCCGGTGCAGCAGATGACCACGCCTGATCTGGGCCTCGGACAGCCGGAACGTCTTCAGATACGCGACCTGCCCCTTGTGATCGGTGATCGTCTCACCGATGTGCCGGCCCTCCCCATTGCGCAGGAACGGCGGCAGGAACCGCCACAGTGTGAACGAGCCCATCCGGTACACCCGGTCGAAGGCGTACGAGGTGTCCAGCAGCTCACGCGCGAACAGGGTGTCGTGCGCCTCGGCCCACTCCCGCTCCTGCGCCCGCGCCGCCGCCCGAAGACCGGCGAGCGTCCGCAGCTGCGGTCCATCGGAAATCCGCGCCGCGAACTCCGCCACCGGAGCGCCGTACAGCGCGTACTGGTGGACCAGTTCCCCGTACAGATCCTGTACGAGCGAAGGGTGCAGCAGACGGTAGTCGTCCGGGTGCGGCAGAACGAAGGCGGCCGCGAGCGCATCGGCCGCGTACACCATCACCCCGCACTGGCCGGGATGGATCTCGAAGGCCCGCAGCGCGTCGCCGAGCCCGCGCACCGACCACCCCATGTACGCGTCCTCGGCACGCGGCGAAAGCCCGTCGCGCAGCGCCTGCCGCGACCACTCCTCCCAGGCGACCGCGGGGCCACCGAAGTGCAGGGCGAGATAGCCCTCCATCGCGAGGTGCAGCGGCAGGAAGCGCAGCCGGTCACCCGGCTGCCGCTTGGCCATGCGGTGGTGGCGGTTGCGCTGGAGCCGTGCGGTCCGGGGCGGCGCGTTCCCGGGGGAGGTGCCCGCGCCCAGCTGCGTACCGTACGCGGCGGACCGGGCGCCCTCGCCGGACCAGTCGGCGACGAAACCGTGCGGGATGTACGAGGTGTAGTGCGTGCGCGGACCGACGTCCACGACGCCGTGCCCGTAACCCGTGTAGATCTCCCGGTGCAGCCGGAGTCCCTCGACCGGCTGCTCGCGCACCAGCGGCACCAGCCGGATGCCGCCCCACACCTGGGCGGGGCGGGCGGCGAGCCCGGCAAGTTCAAGCCTGTTCACGATGCGGCTCCCGCCTTCTCCCCACTCACGAAACGTGCCACCTGCCGGTCCAGATAGGCGTACAGGGCCGCCGGTCCCGTGCGTCCCTCGGCGAACTGTGCGATCTCCACCAGCGCCGGCAGGTCCTCCGCGTCCCGGACCCCGGCCGTGGGCACGCCCTGCGCGAGGCGCCGCACATCGAAACCGTCCGCGTCGTATACGGGGTTCACATGCACCACAGCAGTTCGCCGGTCCGGATCGAGCCGGGTCCGCCACACCCGCAGTACCTCGCCCGCGAGTCCGGGCGGCGCGTTGTCCCAGCCGTCCGAGACGATGACCAGCCGGTCCGGACCGTGCTCCAGGGCATCCAGCACGCGGGTGCCGAGCGGGGTCGGGCCCCAGGGCCTGACCAGCAGCGGATCCGTGCCGCCCGAGGTCCACAGCGGGATGTACGCGCCCGGCGCGGCCAGCGCCTCCAGCAGGAAGTGGCAGGCCAGCGCCACGGCCAGCGGACGGCGCCGCTTCTCGCCCGACCCGGACGACGAGTAGCTGTCGTCCAGCACGGCGGCGACCCGGCCCCAGCTCCCGGCGTGCGGGCCCGCCGCTCGGCGGGCGGCGGTCCGCAAAGCATGGGTCAGCTCCTTGCGGTGGAGCCCCCGCACCTCGAAGCCGAGTGACAGGACGTACAGGGCGAGCCGGGTCAGCGGCATCACCGTCAGGTCGATATCCGTGGGCGGCCGCACGTCGTTTCCGGCGCCGCGCTGCCCCTGGGTCCGCAGCCGCTCCAGGCGGGTCATCCGCGGCACCATCCGCTCCAGGAACACCTCGCGCTTCATCCCGTGCCGGGCGGCGAAGCCCTCGGCGACGGTGAACGGCAGCTCGCCGACGGCACCCTGCTCGTAGTGGGCGCGCCGCCACGCGTCGAGCAGCTGGTGCCGGTAGCGCGGCCGCCGCCCCGGCCGGAACAGGAAATCCCCGGTCTCGCCAGGCTCACCGGGCCCGCCGAAGGGGAGGTGGGCATGGCGGGCGGCGGTCTTCAGACCGGCGCGGTACTTTACGGCGTCGTGCGCCGGATCCGGCCGGGCGGCCAGCCAGTCGCGCATGATCGCGCGGGTGCGCCGGTTGTTCACCTTGGCCCCGCGCAGCGCCCGGAACAGCCGGTACACGCGCTGCGGCGGCAGCTTCGCGAGCCGGGCGGCGATCAGCCGGCCCTCGGTGCGCTTGTCCTCGGCGGTCGCGTCGGCGGCGTTCTCCAGCAGGCCCTGGACGATGCGCACGGCGTTGTGGTCGTTGATGTCGAGGGCGAGCGCGGCGGCGTACACCCGGCGGTAGTTGACCCGTACGTACTCATGGAGGAAGTCCAGCGAAAGCCGCTGCTGATACGACGTCGAGCGGAACTCACGCTGTCCGGTCGCGGTGATCGCCGCGTTGACGAAGAGGAGTACGTCCTCGGCCGCGACGAGGTCGGCACCGGTCCCGGTGCGAGTGGTCTCGGTGCTGGTCGCCATGGTTTCCCCCGTGGTGTCACGCGCCGCCGTACGCAGGGGCGGAGCGCCGGCCGGGGAATGGGGGCGCGAACAGCGAAATCACTGCTTCATAGGCAAGTCCCGGAAGTCGCGCCGGAGTCCCGCGGCCGGCACCGCAAACGTAGCCATTGAAGCCCACGCTCCGCCAGCTCAATACGGGAGCCGTCCGGCGAACCCGGCAGACTTGCCCCATGACGACACTTCCCGCGACCCCCCTGCGCATCGGCCTCGTCGGCACGGGCCCCTGGGCCCGGAACACCCAGGCCCCAGCCCTCGCCGCCCACCCCGGCGTCGCACTGAGCGGCGTGTGGGGCCGCCGCCCCGAGGCCGCGAACGCGCTGGCCGCCGCCCACGGCACCACGGCGTACACAGGTGAGGACGGCATCGACGAGCTCTTCGCGGCCAGCGACGCCATCGCGTTCGCCGTGCCGCCGGACGTCCAGGCCCCGCTCGCCGCCCGCGCCGCGGCCACCGGTCGCCATCTGCTGATGGACAAACCGGTGGCGACCACCGTCGTCGGAGCCCGCGAGGTCGCCCGCGCCGCCGAGGAGACGGGGATCGCGTCCGTCGTCTTCTGCACCCTGCGGTTCGCAGCCGAGACGTCCGCCTGGATCGCCGAACAGGCCGCTCTGGACGGCTGGTTCACCGCCCGCGCCGAGTGGATCGGTGCGCTGTTCGCCCCCGGCACGACCAGCGAGTACGCCGCCTCGTCCTGGCGCCGCGAGAAGGGCGGCCTGTGGGACGTCGGCCCGCATGTCCTGTCGGTCCTGATCCCGGTACTGGGCGACGTGACACACCTGACCGCGGCCCGCGGCCCGTCCGACACCACCCACCTGATCCTCCGCCACACCTCCGGCGCATCCAGCACGGTGACGCTCGCACTGGGGGCCCCGGTGGGCGCGGTAGGCACGGAGATCGAACTCAAAGGTGAACAGGGAGTCGCCACACTGCCGCGGTGGGGCGACGCGGTCGGCTCCTTCCGGGCAGCGGTGGACGCACTGATCCACTCGGTACGCACGGGGGAGCCGCACCCCTGCGACGTCCGGTTCGGACTACGCCTGACGGAACTGCTGGCCGAGGCGGAGAAGCAGGCGGGGGTGTAGGGAGACGGGGCTCGGGGGCCGGGCCGGGCCGGTACGGGGAGGCGGCGCGGCCCGTCCCTGTACGGGCTCCGCGGCTGCATCAACCGCGTCCGGAGCCGCAGCCAGGCCTCCACCTCGGCTCTCAGTGCCAAGTCCTGCCCACCCCGGCGCAGTTGCTCACCGGCGGCCATGGAGAGAGCAGTCGGTCCGAGTGGTGGACGGGGCAGGCTCACGGAGTGTCCCCTCTGCCGTTCCGGCAGTCAGGGAACGATGGTGACCGCCTGGTGCGCGGCGGACAGGAAGCGCCGGACCGCGGCCGTCTCGCTCTCGTCGAACTCGCGCAGCACGGCCACCGTGTCGTCGATCAGCGGCCCGAAGAAGGAACGTCCCAGCTCCACCGCCCGTGGCGTCACGCTCAGCAGCACCCGTCGCCGGTCACGAGGATCACGCGTGCGTTCGAGGTGACCCAGGCGCTCCAGACGGTCGATGACCGAGGTGGTGCCCGCCGAGTTGAGGCCGAGCTGCGCGCCGAGCCACCCGGCGGTGGCGTCCGTACCGGCCCGCTCGGCGTCCAGCAGGCAGATCAGGGCCCGCACATCGGTGGAGTGCATGCCGTGCCGGGCCGCGAATTCGGCCTGGCGCAGACCGAATTCGACCGTCACCTTGCGCAGCAGATGGACGATCTCCATTTCGGGTCCCTGGTCGATCACCCCGGTCCCTTCCTCTCGACCCGCCGATATTATCTCGCTGAGCGAGATAATATCGGCGGGCATCCGACCGGGGAGGCATCCCATGACCACCACCACGTCATTCCTCGCTGCGTACAACGGAGTCCTGGCGGCCAAGTGGCCGGCCGGCACACACAGCAGCCGGGTCCCCACCTCGTACGGCATCACCCACGTCAACAGTTGCGGCCCCGAGGATGCCCCGCCCCTGGTGCTGCTGGCCGGTGGCGGTTCCACCTCCACCGTCTGGTACGCACAGGCCGCCCACCTTGGCCGCACCCATCGAGTCCATGCCGTCGACCTCATCGGTGACCCGGGTCGCAGCGTTGCGGGGGAGCGCCCGATCCGTACGGTGGAGGACCTGACAGCGTGGCTCGACGCCGTGCTGGACGGCTTGGGAGCCGGCCGCAGCGCGCTGTGCGGGCATTCGTACGGGGCCTGGATCGCCCTCCACTACGCCCTGCATGCGCCGCCCCACCGGGTCCGGAAGCTGATCCTCCTCGACCCGACCCAGTGCTTCGCCGGCTTCCGGCCCGGCTATCTGCTGCACGCGCTGCCGATGCTGCTCCGCCCCGGAGCGAAACGGACGCGGACCTTCCTGGAGTGGGAGACGGGCCGCGCCGCGCTCGACCGGACGTGGCTGCGACTGCGCTGCGCGGCAGCCGACTTCCCGTCCGTCCGTCCCGTCACCGGACCCCGCCCCGAACCCGAGGCCCTGGGCGCACTGGATGTGCCGACCCTGATCCTGCTTGCCGAATACAGCCGGGCCCATGACCCGGCCCGCGTCGCCGCCGCGGCGGCCCGGCTGCTTCCGCACGCGCAGACGGCGACGATTCCAGGCGCGACGCACCACACCCTGCCGTTGCACGAGCCGACGGCCGGCGAACTGAACCGCAGGATCGAGGACTTCCTGATAACCCGGTAGCTCTCGCCGCGCGGGGTGCTCAGCGCTCCATGGCGTCCCGTACCGCCTCGTCCGTGCGCGCCACGACGGCGGTGCCGTCGTCCGCCGTGATGATCGGCCGCTGGATCAGCTTCGGATGCCCGGCGAGGGCCGAGATCCACCGCTCCCTCGAACCGGCCTCGCGCGGCCACTCCTTGAGCCCGAGCTCCTTCGCGTCCGCTTCCTGTGTCCGCGTGATGTCCCACGGCTCCAGCCCGAGCCGGTCGAGCACGGCCCGGATCTCGTCCGGTGACGGCACATCCTCCAGATAGCGGCGGACGGTGTACTCGGCGCCCTCCGCATCGAGCAGTTGCACCGCGCTGCGGCACTTGGAACAGGCGGGATTGATCCAGATCTCCATGGGGCCAACGATACGGGAGGGACAGTGCGAAAGCCCTTCTGGCCAGGGGTGATTGTCAGTGGTGGGCCGTAAAATGGAGGTAGTTCGTGAGGGTTTCACGACCGTGCCAGGAGGTTGCCCATGGCCGTTGCCGCAGTCACGACCAAGCCGCTCCACAAGCCCCTGCAGAAGAAGCCGCTCCCCGCGGGCCGGCCCCGCGAGTGGTATGTCTCCCACAACCGCCGCCTGAAGGCCATGCGCCTGGCGATCGCCCTGCTCGACACGGGCGTCTACTACCCGTCGACCGCGACCAACGACAAGATACGTACGACTGCCGAGCGCATCGGCATCCACCCGCCGTCCGACACGACCTGCCGCATGGTCCGCGCCCTGATCCGCTACGGCCGCTGACGGCTGACCATCGACTGCTCGCACGCGCGAAGCCTGTGCCTCCGGAAATCCCGGGGGCACAGGCACGTACGACCGCACCCGGCTCAGAACCCGCTGCAGATGGCGGTGGCAAAGGCCCCGGACGCCGAGGTCGTCCGGACGGTCCCGTCGTCCACCGTCACGGCGCAGGCGACCTCGCCACCCGACTTCCCGAGCGTGACGGCGAAGGAGCCGCCTTTCATGAAGCCCTTGGTCTTCAGCTCCCCGGTCCACGGCAGCGTCCTCAGTCATGCCACCGGACTCGGCCGTCGCCCGGTACGCCGCGACTCCACGGGGCAGCCGCTCCCTGACGTACGACGTTCGCGCCGACCCGGTCCATCACCCGTCCGGCGCGCACGGCATGCGGCCCCGCCCGCAGCCCCTTTGACTGGGGCGATGGGCCAGTACCGGGAGGCACGATGACGAGGAAAGCCGCAGGAGGTCTGTGGGCCGTACTGCTGACGACTGCCGTGATGTCGACGGCCGCCGCGTGTTCCGACGACGGCGGCAAGGCCTCCAGCACGGCGTCCAAAGCCGCGTCCGCCGCGGCGTCGGTGGCATCCAGGGGTTCCGATGTGGTGGCTTCGGCGACGGCGGCCGCAGGCGAGAAGCTGAAGGGCTTCAAGAACGGTGTGAACGCCAAGGGCGATGTCAGGCTGGGCACACCGAGCACCGGCCACGACGGCCGCGCCACCGCGAAGGTCACGGTGACGAACAGCGCCGACTCGGCGAAGTCGTACGCCGTGCAGATCAACTTCCGCGACCCGAGCGGTAACCTGCTCGACACGGTGGTGGTGACGGTCGATGACGTCGGCCCGAAAGCCTCCAAGGACGCCACGGCCCGCAGCAACCGCAAGCTGTCGGGCGACATCAAGGCCGACGTGGGAACCGCCCTGCGGCACTGATCGCAGATTGCGCAACAACTGCCATCATGGGCGGTTACGGCCGCTGCGGACGCGTACGCATCCCTGCCGGGCAGCCCCGTCAGCAGTGGTCGTTCTGCCGTTCCCTTGAGGCCGGCCTCCGAGGCGTGTACCACGGCGGAGCCTGCACCCGGTGAGGCCGGCAGGAAAGCGCCGTCAGCTTGTTCTCGGTGCCGGTGCCGGGTTGCGGGATCTCGAGAATGATCCGCCGATCCGAGCAGTCGTCGACAATGAGCGCGCTCTCCTCCAGCACCATACGACCGACGAAAGGATGGTGCACTTCCCGAGCAGTGGCATGGTGCCTTTCGATTTCGTGCTGCTGCCACCAATTGTGGAATTCCGGGCTGTTCTGGCTCAGCTCGCCGACCAGTGTGGTGAACCACGGTTCGTGGACGTACAACCCGGTGGCCGCGCGGAACTTGGCCAGTATGGATCGGGCGCTCGGCTCCCAGTTCTGAATCAGTTCATGCATATAGCCGCCGAAGAACAGCCACAGCATGTGACGGTGTTCAGGTGGGATTTTGGCGAGATCGCCGTAGACATCGGTTCTTGCCTGGTTCCAGGCAAGAATGTTGAATCGGGGACCGAGAACGAATGCCGGATGCGGATGCTGGCTGTCCAGGATGCGCTGGAGTGCCGGAGACACACCGTCCGCGGGAACGCTCGCGCTGGAACGGGCGTCACTGTTCGCCAAGGCCAGGAGATAGTCGCGCTCATCGGCGCTGAGGCGAAGGGCTTCGGCCAGCGAATTGAGGACCTGGTCGGAGACCCGGATGTTCCGGGCCTGTTCGAGGCGGGCGTACCAGCAGGCGCTGATCCCCGCAAGGTCGGCTACGTCTTCCCGCCGCAGGCCCGGGGTTCGCCGTGATGCTCGTGACGGAAGGCCGACCTCTTCCGGCTGAAGGGCCAGCCGTCGTGTTTTGAGGAAGTCCGCGAGCTCTGCTCGCCGTTGGTCGTAATTCATCCGTTGTCCCCTCTGCTGGGCGACTGTTGCGGATGGTAATGCCTGGTACCTCTACTCCCAGGATAGTCGGTTTCCGGAAGCGCGCTCTGCGACGTGTGGTCGCCGGTGCTGCAATGCCGCAGGGCCCGGTGCCGCGACGTGTTCGCAGCACCGGGCCCTGTGACGTCCGGCCACACCATGAAGGGTCCGGCAGCGAGCTGACGGACCCTTCATGTGGGGTTGGGTCAGCGGTTCCCTCGCCCTTCTCCATGGTCACTCTGCCCATGCTTCATACCCTGCGCTTGCTTCTGCCCCTGGCCTTGCTTCTGCCCCTGGCCTTGCTCCTGGGTTTGGGTCTGGGCCTGGCCAGCCGGGAGTCCCGACCGAAGCTGCGCCAGCATTGCCGAGCAGCCGGCGGTGGCTGCCACCTGGTTGTTGAATGCGGCGTTGTAATCCAGCCGGTAGACCGGGGTCTTGTCGGCGTTCTTCTTGAACTGGTCGACCTTCTGCCTGCACGTTGCGTCGCCGTCGTTCTCCCCGGCGGCGGCCGCCTGGATCCTCTCGGTGGCCGCATCCGGTGTGGCCGGGCCCGTAGGCGTCGTAGGCGTTGTGGGCGGCTTGACAAGGTTCAGGCACGCTTGCTGGTTCGTGCCCTCTTGGGCCGTAACGGCCTCGTCAGCCTTGACTACTGCCGTCGCGCGGACAACCCCATCCTTGGTCGCCGTTTCAGTGGTGATCGGGCGTTTTCCGCTGAAGAAGGTGACAGTCGCGTTGGGGGTGAAACCGGCGCCGGCCAGAGTCGCGCTCTCATTTGGGTCTTCGATTCCGGCAATCGAACAGGAGGCTGTCGGAGCGATCGAAGGCTGCGAAGCGGCCCCCGACGCTGCACTCTTGCCAGGAGTTGCGGCGTGAGCCTCGGCGGACATTGCTGGTGCCAGCGCCAGAGACGCACCCAGCGGGACGCCGAGCAGGGCGAGAATTCGCTTCTTTCCATGCATGAGATTCCCCTTTGTGATGGGTCCGTGCAAGGAAAAGCGTTGCATGGGGCCCGAGGGGCAACAAGAGACGGTTCATCCTAGGAGTGGCAGTGTCAGGTTTAATTCCGTGCGGTTGCGAATGCGGGGGAGATGTATGCGCGATTCGGTGACGGGAGACAAACGTGAGGGCCGCCACCTCCGGAAGGAAGTGGCGGCCCTCACGTCACATCTGACGGCGATTCGGATCCCGGCGTGACCGGTACCACTCTTTAGAGGTCGAAGTACAGCTCGAACTCGTGCGGGTGCGGGCGCAGCTGGATCGGGGCGATCTCGTTGGTCCGCTTGTAGTCGATCCACGTCTCGATCAGGTCGGACGTGAAGACGCCGCCGGCCTGCAGGTACTCGTTGTCCGCCTCCAGCGCCTCCAGGACGGCCGGGAGGGAGGTCGGGACCTGCTGGACGTTCGCGTGCTCCTCGGGAGCCAGCTCGTACAGGTCCTTGTCGATCGGCTCGGCGGGCTCGATCTTGTTCTTGACGCCGTCGAGGCCGGCCATCAGCAGAGCGGAGAAGGCGAGGTACGGGTTGGACGACGGGTCCGGGGCGCGGAACTCGACGCGCTTGGCCTTCGGGTTCGAGCCCGTGATCGGGATACGCATGGCGGCCGAGCGGTTGCGCTGCGAGTACACCATGTTGACCGGGGCCTCGAAGCCGGGGACCAGGCGGTGGTACGAGTTCACCGTCGGGTTGGTGAAGGCCAGCAGCGACGGGGCGTGCTTGAGGATGCCGCCGATGTAGTAGCGGGCGATGTCCGAGAGGCCCGCGTAGCCCTGCTCGTCGTAGAACAGCGGGTCGCCGCCGGCCCACAGGGACTGGTGGACGTGCATGCCCGAGCCGTTGTCGCCGAAGATCGGCTTCGGCATGAAGGTCGCGGTCTTGCCGTTGCGCCAGGCGACGTTCTTCACGATGTACTTGAAGAGCATCAGGTCGTCGGCCGCGGCGAGCAGCGTGTTGAACTTGTAGTTGATCTCCGCCTGGCCGGCGGTGCCGACCTCGTGGTGCTGGCGCTCGATCTGAAGGCCGCTCTTCTCCAGCTCCAGGGACATCTCGGCACGCAGGTCGGCGAAGTGGTCGACCGGCGGGACCGGGAAGTAGCCGCCCTTGTAGCGGACCTTGTAGCCGCGGTTGTTCACTTCCGACCCGGTGTTCCAGGCACCGGCCTCGGAGTCGATGTGATAGAAGGACTCGTTCGCCGAGGTCTGGAAGCGGACGTTGTCGAAGACGTAGAACTCTGCCTCGGGGCCGAAGTACGCGGTGTCGGCGATGCCGGTGGAGGTGAGGTACGCCTCGGCCTTCTTGGCCACGTTCCGCGGGTCACGGCTGTACTGCTCGCCCGTGATCGGGTCGTGGATGAAGAAGTTGATGTTGACGGTCTTGTCACGGCGGAACGGGTCGACGCGGGCGGTCGACAGGTCCGCGCGCAGCGCCATGTCGGACTCGTGGATGGCCTGGAAGCCGCGGATCGACGAGCCGTCGAAGGCGAGCTCGTCAGCCGGTTCGAAGGTTGCCGCCGGTACGGTGACGTGCTGCATCACACCGGGCAGGTCGCAGAACCGGACATCGATGAACTTGACGTCTTCGTCGGCGATGTACTTCTTCGCGTCGTCGGCGTTCTGGAACATCCAACTCCTCCTACTCCCGGCCCGGGAGGGACGGGGTTGCAGCTCGTGGTGCGGCCAGTGCGGTGGCACACGCTGGACCCGACCATAGGCAGACCGGATTTCTCAAGCATGACCCATTTGTTTCGCAGAAGTTAACCGAGCCGGGCTCGAGCGGCACCTCGTGGCCGGTCCGGGGCCCTCGTCCCTGCCGGGTGGCAGCCCGCAGCGGCCCCCCGCCCGGCAGGGCGCGCGGGCGGGCGCAGTACCGTGGTCGGGTGGACAACAGGCAAGCAATCGGATCGTGGCTCTCCGGGCCGCGCGCGGCCGCCGAGGAGATGGGGGCCGACTTCGGCTACCGGGGCAAGCGGCTCGGTCTGCCCGAGCACGGGCCGGGATCCGTGGCGCCGCTCGGCCGGCGCTTCGGTGCGCTCTTCATCGACTGGGCCCTGTGCATGGTGATCGCATACGGGCTGTTCGCTCGCGGTGACCAGCAGGCGGCCGGGAACTGGGCGCTCGGCGTCTTTCTCGTGCTGAGTGTGCTCACCGTGGGGACTATCGGCTGCACGCCCGGCAAGCGACTCCTGCGCATCAGGGTCGTCTCCGAGAACGGTGGCCGGCTCACTTTCGGAAGGGCGATCGTCCGGAGTGTGCTGGTGTGCCTGGCGATTCCGGCCCTGGTCTGGGACCGCGACGGCCGCGGCCTGCACGACCGGCTGGCCCGCGCTGTTCAGGTGCGTGTCTGAGCCGAGGACGGATACCGCAGACGGCATGAGAAGAGGGCGGGTTGCGAACCGAACCGGTTCGCAACCCGCCCTCTTCGTGCGTACAGCGGATATGTACGACGGAAGCGTCAGCGCATCTTTCCGCCGCGCGGCATCCGCATGCCCTTCGGCATCGGGCCCTTGGGCAGCGGCATGTTGCTCATCAGGTCGCCCATCGCGCGCAGCCGGTCATTGGCGGCCGTCACCTGCGGGCCGGTCAGGACGCGCGGCAGCTTCAGCATCTTGGTGCGCACCTTCTTGAGCGGCACCTGGCCCTCGTCGTTGCCGACGACGATGTCGTGCACCGGTACGTCGACCAGGATGCGCGCCATCTTCTTCTTCTCGGCCGCGAGCAGCAGCTTCACCCGGTTCGGGTTGCCCTCGCCGACCAGGACGATGCCCGCCTTGCCCACGGCGCGGTGGACGACGTCCTGGCTGCGGTTCATCGCGACCGCAGGGGTCGTGGTCCAACCACGGCCCACCCGGTCCAGCACTGCCGCCGCAGCGCCCGGCTGTCCCTCCATCTGCCCGAAGGCCGCGCGCTCGGCACGCCGTCCGAAGACGATCGCCATCGCGAGGAGGGCCAGCACGAAGCCCAGGATGCCCAGGTAGATCGGGTGGTCGATCAGAAAACCGACCGCGAGGAGGACACCGAAGGTGACGATTCCCACACCCGCGACGACAAGACCGATTTTGGAGTCGGTCCGCCGGGTCATCTTGTAGGTCAGGGCGATCTGCTTGAGCCGCCCCGCGTTCTCGGCGCTGTCCGCGCCTTCAGTGTTTGCCTTCCTCGCCATGTACGGAAGTTTACGTGGCTCAGGAACGGTGATCGGCCGCGGCCTCCAGTACGTACTCGGTCTCTACCCGGTCCTTGGCCCGGCGCCGGTCCTCCAGGACGGCTGTCCAGGCATTGCGGCGGGCGGTGCGCTGGCCGCTGCTCAGCAGCAGCGACTCGACGGCACGGAGAGCATCGGTGACGGAAGGGATGGCGGTGGCGCGTACCGGCACGGCCTGCATCGTGGAAATCTCCTCGGAGCGGATGTGCGGACTGAGTTGCGTGGACTCAGCTGCCCGGGCCGATCTGCCCGGGACTGCGTTGCGCGAAGTGGGTGGAGTGCGCTGGGTGCGGGAAGCAGGGGTGGCAGCGGCCCGCAGAGTCGCTGCGCCGTTGCACCCAGCGTCATTGCTCGGTGTTACCAGCGCATGACCGGTCGGTCAAACACCAATGAAACCTTGATATGGGCGCAGCGCACGCTGACGCGGCCCATACGCGCCCCCGACCTGCGGGGAGCGTATGGGCCGCGTCGAATCAGCTATTACCGTTCGGTAGCTTCTTGTGCTCGGATTCACACAGTGGGCGCCGCTGCGACGGCGCCGCGCCGCTCGATCGCCTGCTGGAAAAGACGGCCCGCGCGGTACGAGGAACGGACCAGCGGCCCGGACATCACGCCGGAGTAGCCGATCTCGTCGGCCTCCTCCTTCAGCTCCACGAACTCCTGCGGCTTCACCCAGCGCTCGACCGGGTGATGGCGCACGGATGGCCGCAGGTACTGCGTGATCGTGATGAGCTCGCAACCCGCGTCGTACAGATCCTGGAGCGCCTCGCTGACTTCCTCGCGGGTCTCGCCCATGCCGAGGATCAGGTTGGACTTGGTCACCAGGCCGGCCTCGCGGGCCCGCGTGATGACCTCCAGGGAGCGCTCGTAACGGAAACCGGGGCGGATCCGCTTGAAGATCCGCGGCACCGTCTCGACGTTGTGGGCGAGCACCTCGGGGCGTGAGGAGAAGACCTCGGCGAGCTGCTCGGGCACCGCGTTGAAGTCGGGGATCAGCAGCTCGACCTTGGTGCGGCCGGCCTCCCGGTCCGCGGTCAGCGCGTGGATCTGGCGCACGGTCTCGGCGTACAGCCATGCACCGCCGTCCTCCAGGTCGTCGCGTGCGACGCCGGTGATGGTGGCGTAGTTCAGGTCCATCGTGACGACGGACTCGCCGACCCTGCGGGGCTCGTCCCGGTCCAGCGCCTGCGGCTTGCCCGTGTCGATCTGGCAGAAGTCGCAGCGCCGGGTGCACTGGTCGCCACCGATGAGGAACGTGGCCTCGCGGTCCTCCCAGCACTCGAAGATGTTGGGGCAGCCGGCCTCCTGGCACACCGTGTGCAGACCCTCGCTCTTCACGAGCTTCTGCAGCTGGTTGTACTCGGGGCCCATCTTCGCCCGGGTTTTGATCCACTCGGGCTTGCGCTCGATGGGGGTCTGGCTGTTCCGGACCTCAAGGCGCAGCATCTTGCGCCCGTCGGGTGCGACAGCGGACACTCCGGCACTCCCCTTTGCTTTCACTGCATTGGATTCTTCGGCGAACACCAGGGTACGCCCGTAGTTCAAACGGCTTTACGTCCGGCCAACCTGTGGCCGGCAGGGCCTATTCCCCGCCGGGTGTCCAGGCTGTCATGCCATGGCCACGGCATCCGCCGGGCGCTCAATGGTGCGCGGGGCGAGCTGCGCGTTCTCCAGAACGTCCTTGAGGTGCTTCTCGACGACCGGGAGCACCTCCGCGATCGCGATGTCGCGACCCAGTTCGTACGCGAGGGACGTGACGCCCGCGTCCCGGATGCCGCACGGCACGATGCGGTCGAACCAGGTGTTGTCAGGGTTCACATTGAGCGAGAAGCCGTGCATGGTCACGCCCTTGGCGACCCGGATGCCGATCGCGGCCAGCTTGCGGTCCTCGCGGCGCTGCCCGGCGTTGGACGGGGCGTACTCGGGGCCGTTCAGCCGCGGGTCGAATTCCTCGTCCTGCAGCCGCGGGTCGAAGTCGAGGGAGAGGCCGCCGATCGACGGACGGTCCTCGACCGGGTCGCCCAGGACCCAGACCCCGCTGCGGCCCTCGACCCGGGAGGTCTCCAGACCGAATTCTGCGGCGGTACGGATCAGCGCGTCCTCCAGCCGGCGGACGTGCGCGACGACATCCACCGGGCGGGGCAGCTTCTGGATCGGGTAGCCGACCAGCTGTCCGGGACCGTGCCAGGTGATCTTCCCGCCGCGGTCCACATCGATGACCGGGGTGCCGTCCAGCGGGCGCTCACTGTCGGTCGTGCGCCGCCCCGCCGTGTAGACGGGCGGGTGTTCCAGCAGCAGACAGGTGTCCGGGACGGTGTCCTCGAATCTTGCCGCGTGCACCTCGCGCTGCTTCTGCCAGGCCTCCTGGTAGTCGACGGCTTCCTCGCCGAATCCCAGCCGGACGAACCGAAGCTCAGTCACGACAGATGCCTCCCTACTCGCGGTGCCGGGAGCCGGGGGTGCCCGGAGCCACGCCACCATGCACTGAATCAGCCCCGAGCCACTGTACGACCGGACTCCGGGCGGTGGCCCAGCAGGTCGTTCCCGTCAGCGCCACCCCCAATCCTCACACGATCGGATGAAAGTGAAGCGAAGGTGGCTGCGACCGCCGCCGAGGCCGCTAAATTCACGCCGTTCCATTAGGGCTGCCCGCCCGGCCCCGAAGGCAGGAGACCGTACAGCTGATGTCGGAACGACCTCCGCAGCGCACCCCCAACCGACGACTCGCCTCGCTCATCACCGAGGCCGGCTTCTCCAACGCCGGCCTCGCCCGCAGGGTGGACCAACTCGGCCTGGAACACGGCCTCGACCTGCGGTACGACAAGACCTCCGTGACCCGCTGGCTGCGCGGCCAGCAGCCGCGCGGAACCACCCCCGCGCTGATCGCCGAGGTCTTCACCCGGCGGCTCGGGCGCCGCCTCTCCGCGCAGGACCTGGGCCTCGACTCATGTGCCCCTGTCTACGCGGGCCTGGAGTTCGCGGCCACGCCCGCCGAGGCGGTCGACATCGTCAGCGGACTGTGGCGGAAGGACTCGGGCAGCCATGCGGAGCTGCGCAAGATCGCCTTCACCCCGGCCGGGCTCGTCGTCCCCAGCAGGGACTGGCTGATCGGCCGGGCCGATGAGTGGGTGGGACGGGGGAGCGAGTCGTCGCCCCCGGTGCCGGGCGGCGCCGGTGGGGCCGGTGGTGCTCGTGCGGCTGGTGCGCTCGGCAGGTCCGTCGGGGCTTCTGGGGCCGCGGGGGCTGCAGGGGTCACTGAGGCCGGTGGTTCGGCGCGGTCCGGCGGTCCCGGCGGGGCGCGCGGGATCGGGGCGCAGGGGCCGCACGGGTCGCACTGGCCCGGCGGCAGTGGGCAAGGTGTGACGGGGGCGTCAGGCGTCAGCGGCCGCAGCGGGGCCCGTGGGCCCGTACCGTCCCGGCCTTCCGGCCCCTCCGCGCCACCCGGGTCCCCCGCACCCTCGACCGCTCCCGCCTCCGTGGGAGCAGGGCTGCCGGGCGCCCCCGGCGTCCCCCGGCAACGGCAGAGCGACCGTGGCCCCGGCCAGCGGGTCAGCAGCGGTGATGTCGCCGCCCTGCGGTCGGTCGGCGAACTCTTCCGTACCCTCGACAACGCCTACGGCGGCGGCCACGCCCGGCAGGCCCTCGTCCGGTATCTGGAACATGAGGCGGAGCCGATGCTTCGCGGGACCTACGGGGAGGCCATCGGACGCCGGCTCTTCTCCGCCGCCGCCGATCTGACCCGGCTGGCGGGCTGGACCTCGTACGACATCGCGGCCCACGGCCTGGCCCAGCGGTACTTCGTCCAGGCGCTGCGGCTCGCCCAGGCCGCGGGGGACCGCGCGTACGGCGCTTACGTCCTGATCACCATGAGCCGGCAGGCGGTCTACCTCGGGCACGGCAGGGAAGCCGTACAGCTGGCCCGCGTCGCCCAGCAGGGCATCGGTTCGTCGGCGCCGCCCGTCGTCCAGGCCCTGCTGCACGCCGTGGAGGCACGCGGTCACGGAGTGCTCGGCGAGGCGAGGCTCTGCACCGCCTCGCTGGCGCGGGCGGAACGCGCGCTGGAGACCGCCCGGCCCGGGGATGACGTCCCCTACTGGGCGCGCTACTTCGACGAGGCCCAGCTCGCCGACGAGTTCGGCCACTGCCACCGGGATCTGCAGCAGTACCGGGCCGCGGCGCAGCACGCCGAGCGCTCCCTCCAGCTGCGCGCCCCGGCGTACGCCCGCAGCAGGCTGTTCTGCCGGGTGGTGCTGGCCTCCGCGCGACTCGGGCTGGGTGAGCTCGACCAGGCGTGCGTGCTCGGCGCCGAGGCCGCCCAGCAGGCGGCGGAGATGCGGTCGGTGCGGGCGACGGAGTACGTACGGGACTTCGAGCGACGCCTGGAGCCGTACCGGGACGCGGCCGCGGCACGGGGATACCGCGAGCGGGTCGCGGCCCTCGGGTGATCTCTCCGGCGTGACCACGGGTGACTGCTTCGCGTGACTCTTCCGCGGGGCAGCACGGGTGGTGGGGGGGGGGGGGGGGGGGGGGGGGGGGGGGGGGGGGGGGTCGGGGGGGGGGGGGGGGGGGGGGGGGGGGAGGGGGGAGGGGGGGGGAGAAGAGGGG
>NZ_JBVJWD010000001.1:0-7642 GCF_055602785.1 Streptomyces sp. NPDC037301 | reverse complement strand
CGCCCTCCCTCCCCCCCCCCCCCCCCTCCCCCCCCCCCCCCCCCCCCCCCCCCCGCCCCCCCCCCCCCCCCCCCCCCCCACCACCCGTTCGGCAGGGCTCTCTCAGTGCCCGCGTACCTCGACCTCCGCCAGCGACAGCGGGTCGGTGCCGGACGCCAGCTGTACGCGGACGTACCTGCCGGAGGTGCCCGCCGGGAGCTGCACCGTGGACGGCCGTCCGGCCTGGCCGGTGACATGCACCGCCGTCACGCCGGGTGCGGTCCGTGCGTCATCGAGTCCGTCGGCCGTGATCGGGGTGTCCGAGGTCAGGACCCAGAAGTCCTTGAGCCGGTCGGAGCAGCAGTCGGTGCGGTTCCAGATGTCGACTGCGGACAGTGACTTCGAGGCGCCCAGGTCGACCTGCCACCATGCCTGCGACGAGGGTTCCGCGGTGTGGGTCACCGAGCCCGACTCGAAGGAGCCGTCGGTGTTCCCGTCGACGGCACGGGAGGCAGGGGCGTCCCACGCGGTGCTCTTCTGGGTGGCCGGCTTGTTCCGGGCGAGGTTCTCCGGAGCCACCGTGACCTTGACCGCCGTGGTGGTCGTGAGACGGCCGTGGCGCAGGGTGATGTTCAGCGTGTACGTACCGGGGGCCGCGGAAGCGGGCGGGGTCACGGTGAACGGGACCTTCGCGTCCGCGCCCGGCGCCAGCGGGTTCACCCGGGTGGCCGCCGGGGTGACGGTCCAGCCCTCGGGTCCGGACAGCCCGATCCTGGTCCCGGGTGCGCGCTTGCGGGCGGTGTTGGTGAGGGTCAGCGTGCCGTCGGCGGCGCGTCCGGGGTTGAGCTCCTTCGGTAGTTCGGTCCTCGTGCGGACGAGGGTGTTCACGCCCGGTGTGGTGACCTTGAAGACGTACGCGCTCGTGCTCCTGGTGGCCGACGCCCCGTTCTTCGGCGTCTCGACGATCACGCGGCCTGCGGAGTCCTTGTGCCAGGGCAGTGCGCTGCCGTCCGAACCGAGCAGAGTGATACGGGAGTCGGCGTCGACCGGCGTGTCGGCACCGAGGGTGAGTTCGGCGCCGGGCCACTCCAGCGCGGTCGCGTACAGCGTGCCGTCCTTCACCGTGTAGCGGATCTTGTCGTCTCCGGCCGGCTCCTCGGCGTGGTGCCAGTAGGTCGTCCCGTAGATCGCCTCGCCGTTGATCTTCAGCCAGGCGCCGATGTCGAGCAGTCGCTGCTGCTGGATCTCGGGGATGGTGCCGTCGGCGCGCGGGCCGATGTCGAGCAGCAGGTTGCCGTTCTTGCTGACGATGTCGGTGAGCGAGTCGATCAGCTGGTCGGAGGTGAGGTGGTCCTCCTCGGGCTCGTTCTGGTTGTAGCCGTAGGAGTGTGCGATGCCCCGGCTCGCCTCCCACTTGTTCGGGTCGATGTCCGGCTTGACCGTGTACTCGGGTGTCTGGAAGTCGAGTTCCTTGCTGTCCAGCGCACCAGTCTCGATCTTGCAGCGGTTGGCGACCGCGACTTCCTTCGGGTGCGCCCGGTTTTTCGCGCGGTTGTAGTAGTCGGCGATGACGGGTGCGGTCTTCCAGTACGAGGCGGGTTTGTCCCACTGCCCGTCGCACCAGATGATGTCGGGATCGTACTGATCGACCAGCTCGTTCAGTTGCGGCACCATGTAGTCGCCGACGTAGTCCTTGACCGACGGGGCGCCGGTGTACGGGACTTCGGCGCCGGTGTACGGGTTGCGGACCGGGCTGCCGGTGTACGACGGGTTGTACCACTCGTACAACGAGTAGTAGAAGCCCGCCTTCAGCTGCCCGCCCTTGGTGTCCTTGCGCGCCGCCTCGAACAGGTCGCCCGCCAGGTCGCGCTTCGGGCCGAGGTCCACGGTGTCGCGGCCGCTGACCTTGCTGTCGAACAGTGCGACGCCTTCATGGTGCTTGGAGGTCAGCACGAAGTATTTGGCACCGGCGTCCTTGAACAGCTTCACCCAGGCGTCCGGGTCGTACTTCTCGGCCTTCCACTGCCCGATGAAGTCGTCGTAGTTCGCGGCCGTGCCGTAGGTGTCCTTCTGATGGGTGTTGGTGGCGCTGCCCTTGCTGTTCATGTAGTTCCAGTACCACTCGGCGTAGCTGCCGCGCGGGCCCCAGGCGGGCACCGAATAGGCGCCCCAGTGGATGAAGATGCCGAACTTGTCGTCGTTGAACCATGTCGGCGTGGGGTGGCCGTTGAGGGACTCCACCGTCGGCTCGTAGTCCTTCGACGGGGGTTCGGGCGCGGCGGAGGCCGGGGTGGTCAGGAGGCCGGCGAGGGCCGCCAGGGCCGTCGCTCCGACGAGTCTGGTACGGGTATGGGCATGGGTGCGGGTCACTGCGGGTTCCTTCCGGTCAGCGGTCGTAGTGCGTGTAGTCGGCCCGGACCTGTTCGGGGCTCAACGCCTCGTCCCAGGTGGTGACTTCGTCGAGATCTCCGCGCAGCCCGGCCTTCTCGGTGCCGATCGAGCGCAGCGGGAGCGGAATGGACGCGTCGACCGTGCCGACGCGCTCGCCGTTCGCGTACAGGGTGGTGCGGCCCGGCTCGGTGACCCAGGTCAGCTGGACCCACTGGTTCAGCGGCAGGGTGAAGTCGAAGCTGTGGTCGGCTACGCCGTAGTGGGTGAAGCCGACCTTGCCGGTGCCCCACTGCTGGAGTTTGAGCGCGCCGGCCTTCGAGCTGAGCAGCACTTGGTCACTGGTCCTGCCGGTCGTCCTGACCCAGCCGGAGACGGTCCATGGTTCGGCCAGGTCGAGGCCGCCGAAGCCCACCCCGTCGCGGTCGCTGTCGAAGCGCCAGGCCTGTCCGCGCACCCCGTCCGGGACCGGAGCGGGGTTGTTGATGATGTACGAGGTGCCGGGCAGGTTCCCCGCGGTGTCCTCGGCGAAGATCGTGTTGCCGGGGCTGCCGGCCCACGTCCAGCCGCTCGGGTACGAGGCCTGGTCGAAGGTCCAGTGGTGGCTCGGGCGGCTGTCGTCGACCCGGGGTGTCACCGGGTCGGGCCGCAGCCCGGGCGGGTCGCCGAGCCGGGCGACCAGCCCCCGGAAGTCCTGCACGGTGTCCGGGGTGGCGGAGGCGTTCCAGGAGCGGTCCGCCATGATCGCGCGGGCGGTGGCCATCTGCTGCTCGAAGTAGCCGTCGTCGGCCCAGAAGTTGTAGTCGGCCCAGTTCATCAGGCCGGATCCGAGGAGATCGGGCGCGGTGCTGGGCACCCAGGAGTCGTACATCCAGGGCTCGTCGGGGTACGTGTGGTGATAGTTGTTCGGCGTGTCGTAGAACGGCCCGATGGCGATCTCGTCGTGGCCGGGGATGACGGGCTCGGTGCCGGTCCCCTCCCAGGTCAGGAACACCACGGGGGCGTGGACCTGTTGCTGGGGTGCGGCGAGGTGCTCGGAGCCGTTGTAGATCGCGGTGCGCTTGCCGTGCTCGGCGACGACGTCGTCGAGGGTGTTGATGTAGCCGTTCAGCAGGTCACCGAGGGTGCTGGTGTCCGGATCGGCGGCGAGATGGTTCTTGACACGGGGGCAGTCGGCGAGCTGGCCGGGCAGCTCGTCGGCGCCGATGCTGAACAGCGGGGCGTCGAACCAGCCGGCGAACTCGTCGACGATCCGGCGGGTCGTCCCGACCGCCTTCTCGCTGGTGAGGTCGACCATCCAGTTCGGCGTCAGGTGCGAGTGGGTGTGTGCCTGGGTGCACGGGTCGGGGCCGTCGCCGAAGCCGATTCCGAAGGCGTCGGTGATCACGGTCGCGTGTCCGGGCACGTCGATACCGGGCATCACCTGTACGTGATAGCGGGCGGCGACGTGCTTCAGCCGCTCGATGTCTGCGCGGTCGTAGCTGTGCGCGGGGTCCGCGAGTCCTGGGAACTCCGGGCTGAAGAGGCGGAAGCCCTCGGAGTCGGAGAACTGCAGGAACAGGGTGTTGAGCTTCTGGTCGGCCATCCGGCGGACCAGCTTCTCCAGGTACTCCGGCTGCCAGTACTTGCGGCCCGCGTCGAGCATGGTCATCCGGACCGGCTGGGCGGGACGGTCGGTGGAGCGGGCCTTCGGCACGGTCAGGTGACCGGGGGCGGTGCGCAGCAGCTGCAGGAGCGTACGCGTCCCGTAGAACAGGCCGTGGGTGGAGGCGGCTTCGATGCGGACGGCGTCCGTGCTCTCGAACCGGTAGCCCTCCGCGCCGAGTGCGCCGTGCTCGGTGAGCGTCAGCACGATGTCGCCGGTCCGCGCGTGCCGGATGTCGCTGCTGACGGTCGGAGTGACCCCGCTGACCTGGGTTACCTCCGTACGCAACTGCTTGGCCAGGTCCTGCACGGACTGGCTCGCGGGGCCCGGGAGTTCGGCCCGTCCGGCGGGGAGTGCGGTCGTGGACCGGGACCGGGGGTCCACCAGGATGCGGGTCTTCGCCGACAGCTGTGTGTGGCCGCCGAGGCCGGTCCACTGGGTCGGTCTGGGCACGACGGGAGGCCCTGGGGCGGCCGTTGTGGCGCTTGTGCTCGATGCGGGTTCGTCCGGAGGCTCGTTTGCCACCGCGACGGTAGAGAGAGATCCGATGACTAGAGCTGTGAGGAGCGGCAGAACGGGCATGATTCGGCGCACTACGGTCTCCTGGAGTCCGGTTTCGCCAGGACCGTAGCGGTAGATGTATTGCACGACAAGGGTGTTTGCGGGAGTGGTGTGGACCACTCCCGAAAACGGGAGGTGGGGAGAGAGATCCGATCTGTAAGGAGCGTTGGGGGTTGGGATCGGCCTGACCGGGGCAGGATGCGCGCGGGCGGACTCAGGCCGCTGCGCGCAGCTCCGCCTCCAGGCGGCCGGGCCGGATGCCCAGATCGCCGAGGATGGCGTGCGCCGCGCGGCGGCCCGAGAACAGGGCGCCCTGCACCGTGCTCGTGTCCCGGTGGTCGCCGCACACGTACAGCCCGGCGAGCAGCCGGACCGGGCGGCGCAGATCGTGCGGGGGTGGCATGGCGGGGACCGCCTCCGGGGCGTGGTGGGCGCGGAGGAGTTCCCAGTCGTTTGTGGGGGTGCCGTACAGCGCGGCGAGATGGGCACGGACCGACCGGTCGAGGTCGGGCGGCGGGGTGCCGAGCACCGTCGACGTGATCAGGGCCCGGCCGTGCGGGGCGCGCGAGGGGTCGACCTCGCTCATCACGCAGGTGTGGGCGACCGGGCCCGAGCGGTCGGCGTCCAGCAGCAGTGAGGCGCCGGTCGGCGGGGGAGCGGGGGCGGTGTGGTGCAGGACCGTCACCGGGTGGAAGGGCGGCACCCGCAGGCCGGGGAGCAGCTCGGCCGCGGCGCTCGCGCCGGTGGCCAGCAGCAGGGAACGGCAGCCCAGTTCACCGTGTTCCTTGGTGCGTACGGAGGTGATGTCGGCGGCGGTGACGTGGACCCCCGTCCGCACGGTGCCGGGTGGCAGGGCCGCCGCCAGAAGGTCGGGCAGCGTGGCCGAGCCGCCGGACGGTACGCACAGCCGGCCGCGTGCGTAGCCGCGCAGGGCGAGATCGGCGCAGCGGCTCGATGTGGTGAGCCCTGGGTCGCTGAGCAGCGCGGTGAGCAGGGGGCGCAGAAAGCCGTTGACCGTACGGGACGGCAGGCCGCGGCTGGACAGGGCGGCGAGCGCGGTCTGTTCCGGCCGGGCCAGGATGCGGGACGCCGGGGTGGTGGCGAGCCGGGCCAGGGCGGCGCCGAGCCGGGCCTGGTCGATCGGCCCGCCCATCGGCGGGCGGGGGGCGCTCGCGAGGGCGCGCGCCGCCTTGAATGCGCCCCGTGCGCTCCGTGTGTGCCGTACGTCGCCGGTCCGGTACTGGCGGCCCTCGCTGTGGACGAGGACCCCCGGTGCGAAGTTCCTCAGTACGAGCCCTTCGAGCCCTGGCGTCGTGCGCAGTTCCGGATACGAGGTGCTGAGAAGCGGGCCGAGGTGGTCGAGCCGGAATCCGTCCACTTCCTCGGTGGTCATCCGGCCGCCGACGCGTGGGCCGGCCTCCAGAACGCTGACGCTGACCCCTGCACTGGTCAATTGATGGGCTGCTGACAGGCCGGCGATCCCGGCACCGATGATGACGACGTCCGCGTGGTGTGCCGTGCTGAGCACGTGCCCCTCCCCGAGTCGGCGCAACTGCTGGGAGGCTCTTGCCCCCAACAGGCCCCCGGAATGCCCGAGTTCGCAACGAGGCTAGGAGGGGTCCGGTTCGGGCACAGTCGCGCGCGGCCCGGGGCACCGTTGCACGGGGTCGCACATCCGTGTGATTCGACCGTTCGTGGTCAGCGCAGTGCCGCGCGAATGGCGCCGTCGATGCCGGGGAAGGCGAAGGTGAACCCCGAGTCCAGCAGCCGTGCGGGCAGCACCCGTTGGCTGCCCAGCACGTCCTCCGCGAAGTCCCCGAGGGCGATCCGGAGCGCGGGTGCCGGGACGGTGAACAGCGTCGGACGGTGCAGCACGCGCCCCATTGCGGCTGTCACCTCGCCGTTGGTCACGGGGTCGGGGCCGGTCAGGTTCACCGGTCCGGACAGCGACTGCGTGTCGAGGAGGTGCCGCAGGGCCGCGATGTGGTCGTGCAGCGCGATGAAGCTCCAGTACTGGCGCCCGTTGCCGAGCCGCCCGCCGAGCCCCGCCCGGAACAGTGGGAACAGCCGCCCCCAGGCCCCGCCCTCCCGGGCGACGACCAGACCCGTGCGCGCGTACACCGTCCGGATGCCTGCCGCTTCCGCCGGGGCCGCGGCAGCCTCCCAGTCCACGCAGACGGACGGCAGGAAGCCCGTGCCGTGCGGCGCGCTCTCGTCGACCGCGCGGTCCCCGGTGTCGCCGTAGTAGCCGATGGCCGACCCGCACAGCAGCACCTTCGGCGGTACACCGAGGGAGGCCACCGCCTCGGCGATCGCCGCTGTGCCCAGCACCCGGCTGTCCCGGATCTCCCGCTTGTACTCCTGCGTCCAGCGGTGGTCGCCGACCCCGGCGCCGGCGAGATGGACGACGGCGTCGCAGCCGACCAGGCCCGCCCCGTCGACGTAACCCCGCTTCGGGTCCCACTCGACCTCGTCCCCGGCGCGCGCCGGGTGCCGGACCAGGCGCACGACCTCGTGTCCGTCGGCCCGCAGCGCGCGCACCAGCGCGGCCCCGATGAGTCCGGTGGATCCGGTGACAGCAATACGGGAGTACACCATGCCCCCATCCTGCCGCAGCGGCGCAGGGGGCGCCTCGCCCGTATCACTCGTCACGCCCGAATCACTCGAACAGCAGTTGTAGGGCGACATCCCGGTAGTGGCGCACATGCCGCAGACCGCCGCTGCCTCGTTGTCCGCCGCGGTGATGGCAGCGGAGAGCAGCCGGTGCTCCTCATCGGATTCCTCCGTGGATACTCAGCCCTTCAGGGCGGAGAGGAAACGGACTCCTGCGGAGCAGGGCAAGGAGCGGAGTTTCGCCCCAGGGCGAAAGGCCGTGCTGTGACCCGCAGATTTGAGCTTAACTCGCAGCACCGCTAGTTTGTGAGGGTGACCACGAGCCGTGTGAAGCGGGCGTTCAAGTACCGCTTCTATCCGGCTGATGCGCAGGCAGCCGAGCTGTCGCGCACGTTCGGTTGCGTGCGGAAGGTCTACAACCTGGCGCTCGCCGCCCGCACGGAGGCATGGGTGCGG